>DASRJB010000244.1:0-2290 GCA_035649715.1 Pirellulaceae bacterium | reverse complement strand
GACCGCGCGCTTGACCCGGCGGAATTGCTGGAGTCGGCCGAGACCGCGGCCGCCGTCCGCGAGGCGCTCCGCGCCCTGCCGGTCGATTACGAGCTGCTGCTGGTCGGCAAATACCTCGATGGCCTGTCGCTGGAGGAGCTGGCCGAAGCCGAGGAGAGCACCGCCGACGCGATCAGCTCGAAGCTGGCCCGCGCCCGCCGGGCCTTTCGTGAATCGTTCGCCCAACTCGCCGGATCCCAGGACTCCACGCCTGTCCGTTTGCCATGACCGCCATTCGACCCCAACCCGAAGACCGCCTCGCCCGGCTGCTGGCCACGACCGAAACCGACGCCGCGCCGAGCGACCGCGCCGCCCTGGCCGCGCTCCGCGACCGCGCAGCCGCCGAATTCGCCGCCGCCGGCCAGGAGCCGACTCTCACCCACGAGCAGAGATCCACGATGTTCTTCATGCGCGCGCTGACCGTCCTGGCCGCTACCGCCGCCGCCGTGCTGGTGGCATTCTTCCTAAGGGAAGCCAATCGCCCCGCCGCGGAGCTGACGCTGGGCGAAGTCCATCAGAAGCTGCTCGCGGCCGACTCGTACCGGGCCGAGTGGGAGCTGCGCGACCAGCGGCGCGTGATCTGGGGCAGCGGCGACGCCCTGCGATTCGACGGCGAATCGCCCACGCAGTATGCGATCGCCCGCGGCGATAAGTTCTGGGAAATCAATGAGGCGGATAACCGAGCCACGCCCTCCCCCTCGCGGTATTACTCGCCGCAGCTGGCTGCCGCAGACCCGTTCCGCATCCTAGACCTGCCCACCGCCGAAGTGGCCGGCGTCAAGCCGCAGGCCAGGCGCAACGAAGACGGCCGCGAACTACTCGTTTACTTCTGCTCCCTCGCCCAGCCCGACCGGCCCGAATACGAAGTCGCCGTCGATGCGGCGACCGGACTGCCCGACTCGGTGCGGCTTCTCCGCTCGGGTGGCAAGCCGGTGAGCGACGTCGCGCTCAAGTTCGTGGCCTTCAATCAAGCCCCGGCCGATCCCATGAAGTTCCAGGTCCCCGCCACGCTGACCGAAGACGGCCGGATCGGCAAACTGATGGACCATCAGGGACTCGTGTCGCTGCGGCCGCTCACGGCAACGCGCTGGACGCCGATCTGCGGCGAGACAGTTTTGCGGCCGGGCGACTGGCTGCGGACGGACTTTCAGGGCGCCAATGCCGCCACGGTGCAGCTCGCGCCGCAGACGAAACTGATTCTCGGGCCCGGAACGCTCGTCGAGCTGACCAAACCAGACCAGATCCGCATCCACTCCGGCATCGTCGAAGTCACTGCCAGCCCCAAGAGCGAGAACTTCAGCGGCGTTGTCAAGCTGAGCGGTCCGGCCGGTGCGTCGCTGGATGTCGGCGGGGTGCTCTTGCTGCGGGCCGACGAGCGCGGGCTGACGCGCGTGGCCAAAGATCCGCCCTGGCTCGCCGGCTACAAGGGAACCACGGCCAAAGAGTCGCTTGGCTCGCTGATCACGATGATCGACGGTCGCGAAGTGCCGCTCACGGTCGGCTATCACAACGTCTCGGTCGAAATCCGCGACCAGATCGCCCGCACCACGATCGAGGAATCGTTCGTCAACCACACCGACGCCCGCCTGGAAGGGCAGTTCCACTTCCCGCTGCCCGCCGACGCCTCGATCAGCGGCTTCGGCATGTGGATCGGAAGCAAGTTGGTCGAGGCCGACATCGTCGAGAAGCAGCGGGCCCGCGAAATCTACGAAACGATCCTCCGCGAGAAACGCGACCCCGGCCTCCTCGAATGGACCGGCGGCAACATCTTCAAGGCCCGCGTCTTTCCGATCGAGCCCAAGAGCGAGAAGCGGATCAAGATCGTTTACACGCAAGTCTTGCCGCGGAAGGGCGACAGCTATCGCTACAGCTACGCCCTGCAGAGCGAGCTCTTGCGGCAGAACCCGCTGCGGAAGCTCGACTTGGGCGTGACGGTCGCCAGCACGCAGCCGCTGGCCAAGGTCGAGTCGCCGACGCACCAGGCCCGCGGGCAGGCGACCGAACATTCGGCCCGGCTGGAGTTCTCGGCCCAGAAATACACGCCGGCGCGCGACTTCGAGGTCGTGGTGACGCTCGCCGGCCCGTCGCAGGACGTGACCTTCATTCCGCACCAGCGGGGCGAGGACGGCTATTTCCTGCTGATGCTGCAGCCGCCGGCCGAGGGGGGCGTCTGGCAGCGCGACGTCGTGCCCGACGGCTCGCCGCTGAACGTGATCGTGCTGGCCGACACCAGCGCGTCGATGGACCGCTC
>DASRJB010000243.1:0-4445 GCA_035649715.1 Pirellulaceae bacterium | reverse complement strand
CTCGTGCAACCCGAAGCTGCTGATCGCAGACGAGCCGAGCACGGCCCTCGACGTGACGATTCAGGCCCAGATTCTCGACCTCCTCCGCCAGCTTCGAGACCAGCGCGGCATGAGCGTGCTGTTCATCACGCACGACTTGGGCGTGATCGCCGAGATCGCCGACGAGGTCGCCGTGATGTTTCGCGGGAAGCTGGTCGAGTACGGCAAAGTGCTCAACCTCTTCGAGAACCCGCAGCATCCTTACACCAAGGGCCTGCTGGCCTGCAAGCCGCGGCTGACCACGCCCTACAAAGTGCTGCCAACGGTCTCGGACTTCATGGAGGCCAGCGGGCAAGGCGATACCCTGAAGATCGTCGCCAAGACAATGACGGCCGAGCGGTTGGAGCAGCTCACCACTCAAGGCCGCGGCCGCCTGCTGCATCCCAAGTCGCGGCTCAAGGCGATGCTGCATCCTTGGGAGCAAGGCCACCACGCCAAGGACACGACGACGGTGCCCGAGGGCCAGCAGCCTCTCTTGTCGGTTAAAGACCTCAAGGTACACTTCCCGATTCGCAAGGGGGTCTTCCTGCGGACCGCCGGCCACGTGAAGGCGGTCGATGGGATCAGCTTTGACGTCTATCGCGGGCAGACGCTGGGCCTGGTCGGCGAATCGGGCTGCGGCAAGACGACGGCCGGCCGGGCCATCCTGCGGCTGATCGAACCCGACGCGGGCGTCGTCCGCTACGACGGCGTCGACCTGGCACAACTCGGCGGCAGCGAGATGCGCAAGTTGCGCCGCAAGCTGCAAATTATCTTCCAGGACCCCTACGGGAGCATGAACCCGCGGATGACGATCGAATCGGCCCTCACCGAGCCGATGGTCATTCAGGGCATCGGCAAGGGCGGTCAAGACCGCCGCGACCGCGCCGTGGCGCTGCTCGAAGAAGTCGGCCTGGAGGCCGCGCACCTGCGGCGGTATCCTCACGAATTCTCGGGCGGCCAGCGGCAGCGAATCTGCATCGCGCGGGCGCTGACCGTCGAGCCGGAGTTCATCGTCTGCGACGAATCGGTCTCGGCCCTCGACGTCTCGGTGCAGGCGCAGGTGCTTAACCTGCTCAAGCGGCTTCAGGAGTCGCACGGTCTGACCTACGTCTTCATCAGCCACGACCTCTCCGTCGTGAAGTTCATGGCCGATATGATGGCCGTCATGCAGGAAGGCAAGATCGTCGAGTTTGGGCCGTCCGAGAGCATCTATGCCGACCCGCAGATGGCCTACACCAAGGAGCTGATCAGCGCCGCCCCCAAGGACGACCTGGACAGCATCCGCCGCCGGCAGCAAGCTCGCGAAGCCGCCCTGGCGCGGAGGCGCTCGTCGTAGAGCAAGCGTCCTCGCTTGCTCACCGTTCCATCCTCTTCTAATCGCTGCACAAGCGAGGACGCTTATGCTACGGGGCGATCCAGCCGCAGCAGCTCTTCGATCATTCCTTCGGTGTCGCTGGCGGTGCGGCTGATTCGCTCGAGCCATAGCGCCGGTGAGAGCCCGGTGGAGACCGGCAGGTCGGCGCCGAAGCAGGCGAGGATCGCCGAGCCGATCTTGCGGCTCAGGTCGCCGTTAGGAGTGCGGTCGGCGAGGTCGAACGAAAACGAGGCCCGCAGCGAAGAGAACATGAGCTGCGTCGTGAAATCGCGGTCGTTACGGGCGGCGTCCCGATCGAGGTCGGAAGCAAAATCGCGGGCCCGCTCGGCGTCGAAGGCAAACTCGTCGATCGGCACTGAATCGGCGAGGTGGGCCAGCAGCATGTCGCCCCACCGCTCGACGCGGCGCCGGAGCAGATCGAGGGCTTTGACTTCCTGTTCCTGGAATACGCGGGCGTCGGTCATCAGCCCCAGCAGCCGGCGGCGCACGTCGAGGTGGCCGCTGTAGATGTTGCGAGCGATCGGCTCCAGGTCCTGATCGCGGCGGGCGGCGTCGTAGGCGACGGCGGCGGCGGTCCAGATTCGCGTGAGGAGCTCGCTGGTCAGGATTTCTTCCAGCACGGGGCGCACGCGCGGCCAGGCGAGCGTCGCCGGTTTGTGCGGCTGATCGGCCGCCGCGGTGAGTTCTGTCAGCAATCGCCGCCAGCGCTCCAGCCGGCACTTGGACGCCGACCAGTATTGCTCGCTGGCCGCCTGCGGCGCCCGCCCGCCCGACTGCACCAGCACCGGAGAATGAACGGCAATCCAGGCGGCGAGCTCTGCGGTGTCGCGGGCGTGCATCCAGACCTCGGCGATCAAATGGCTCAAAAAGCCGCCGACGCGCTCCAGGCCCGAGGGGACGTGGGCCGGAAGCCGTCGGCGGCGACAATGAGTATCGCAAGGCTAATGCCGCCCACCGGCAGCGCGAACCAGGTTGTTGCAAGTCACTATGGGACCCAGACTTGCGCCGAGGGCGCTGGTCGCTGGGCCGTTCCAATGGGGTTGACTTTCGGCGGCGCGAACCGGACAACGGCGTGGCATTTGAGCAACACCGTTTTGGGCCAGCGCTATGCGAATCGGCGTGATCAGCGACACCCACGCGCACGTGCAAAACACGCAGGCGGCTGTGCGGATGCTCGAGTCGCTCGACGTCGAAGCCGTGCTGCACTGCGGCGACATTTGCTCCGCCGAGATCCCGCTGCTGCTCAAGACGTGGCCGGCGCATTTCGTCTTCGGCAACTGCGACCACGACCTGGACTCGCTGCGGCAGGCGATTGAGCAGGCCGGCCTGTCGTGCTACGGACAGTTCGGCGATTTCACGCTGGCCGGCCGGCGAATCGCGCTGCTTCACAGCCACGACGTCCGACTGTTCCGCCGAGTCACCACGTGCGGCGACTACGACCTCGTCTGTTACGGCCATACGCACGTGGCCGAGCAACACCGAGCGGGCCGCACGCTCGTGCTCAACCCGGGCGCGCTGTACCGCGCCAACCCGCATTCAATCGCCATCGTGGAATTGGAAACCCTGACGGCGACCATTGTTCCGCTGTAGCCAGGCCGCGGCGCGCTGGCGGCGACAGTTTCGTTTATCACCGGGTCGGCGCGCTCTGTGGTGAATTAATCGGCCCCGGGCCCTGGCCGCTCGTTCCGCAAAGCCCGCTGCGGCCTGTACTTCCAACTTTCCCCTCCGCCGAACAGTCGCCGATTAATTCACCATGCGACTGCGATACCTGCGGATCTGGTGAATAATTCGCTCCGCTCGCCCTAAACTCCGGCCCGCTCGCAACTTAGATTTTTCACCATGGTGAAGAATTCGCCGCCCCCAGCGCTGCTTCGTACGACGGAGTCGCACGACGGACATTGACACCTTCACGAATTCCAAAAGACCCACGCCGACGCGGACCATCAAAAGGCCGGAATCTCGTGAATTCAGCCACGGCCGCTGGGAAACCGCCGCCGGTTGGAATTGTAATGATCCGTCCACCATCTGTCAAGTCAACCACAACAGATTGTGTTCGCTCGGGGCCGACCCACTACAGGTTGTGGTTGGCCGATTCCGAGGGCACCCGAAGGTAGGGGGGCGAAGGCCGACGCTCGTCGCTAAAGTGTCCCGTATGTCGCCCCTCGACATTCGCCCTCCCAACGAAGCCCTTGCGCCGAAGGTCGAACCGCTGTGGATCGCGGTCGCGCTGTGGCCATTTCGCGTACCGATTGTCACGGGCCTCGCAGCGACAGTACTGTTCGTCCTGGCGATGTTTTGCGCCATGATTGCCGGGCCACTTCAGTCGCCGGTGGCCTGGGGCTGTTCGGTCTTGTTTGGCCTGCTCGCGGCGACGGCTGCCGCGGCGCTGGTGTTGCGGCGACTTCGATCCAGTGAGGTCGCGGCCTGGGGAATGCAGCACTATCGCCAGACACTAACCGGATCGACCGCCTTCATCATTGCTCTCTTCTGCGCCATCTACGGCTGGTTCCTTACAATCTTGATTCACAGCAACGTATTCGCAGCCAATCGAGTAGGCGGCACTAAATACTGGGCGACGGTCGCCATTGCCGGCGGTGCCTCCCTGTATCTCACAATCTACGGCCGCCGCAGGCTCTTCCAGACCCTCGCCAAGCCCGAAACCTCCCGCATGACACTCACCGCCGGCCAAGCTCTGCTTACGATTGGTCTTTGCGTCGCAGCGGGCGTCTATTTCGCGTGGCTGATGGTGTGAGCAATGAAGTGTGGTGACCTCACTCATCCGTCACACACCCCTCGCTCGCGGTTTTCACGTTCTTGATGTACTTGTAGAGGGTGCCGCGGGTGGATTTGAAGGGTGGGGACTTGAAGGCGGCGCGGCGGCGGGCGAGCTCGGCATCGGAGAGGGCGATGTCGATGCGGTTGGCTTCGGCGTCGATGGTGAGGCGGTCGCCATTTTGAACGAGGGCGATGGGGCCGCCGAGTTGGGCTTCGGGGGTGACATGGCCGACGAGGAATCCGTGGGAGCCGCCGGAGAAGCGGCCATCGGTGA
>DASRJB010000242.1:0-7424 GCA_035649715.1 Pirellulaceae bacterium | reverse complement strand
TTGACGATGGCCTTGCCGCTCAGCACCTTGTGAATCTCGCCCGACTCGTCCTTCGCGGTCATGGACAGAATGCGCTTCTCCTCGTCGATGCTCGGGTAATCGACCCGGACGTTGAACATGAAGCGGTCGAGCTGGGCTTCGGGCAGCGGGTAGGTGCCTTCCATCTCGATCGGGTTCTGCGTGGCGACGACAAAGAACGGCGGCTTGAGCCGATAGGTCTCGCGACCGCAGGAGACTTCGCCTTCCTGCATGGCCTGGAGCAGGGCGGCCTGGGTTTTGGGGGGCGTGCGGTTGATTTCGTCGGCCAACAGGAAGTTGGTGAACACCGGCCCTTGCATGAACGAGACGCGGTGCTTGCCGGTCGCCTGGTCCTCTTCCATCACGTCGGTGCCCGTGATGTCGGCGGGCATCAGGTCAGGCGTGAACTGCACACGGCGAAACTCCATCTCGAGCGTGCGGGCCAGCGTGCGAGCCATCAACGTCTTGCCCAGCCCCGGCACGCCGTGCAACAGCACGTGCCCGCGGCACAAGAGGCCAATCAGCAGCGAATCGACGATGTCGTGCTGCCCCACGACGACCTTGCCCATCTCGCGCTTCACGCGAACCTGGGCCTCGCGCAGCCGGCTGATGACGGCGACGTCGTCGGCCGATTGGGCCTGAGGCGCGGGCGGCGACGATTTTCCAACGTGCATATCGGCCATGAACCACCAGGGAAGGCAGAGGAGGAGGCGTCAGTGGAGGTTAGCGAGATCGACAAATTCGTTCATCCGGAGCACGTGCCCGATCCTGCCGTCCTGCGCCCGCGTAACCACTTTCAGGGTCAGCTGAGGCAGCCTGGCTCGGTCCACGGCAAAACCGACGGCAACCATACCCGGCTTGGCCGGCTCCTCCCGCAAGGCCAGCGAGAGCAGCAGCTTCTTTCCTTCGCGGATTTCCAAGGCCACGCTGCTGTAGTCCTTCAGTTCGCCCGCGGCTGGGAACTCGAGCTCAATCTGGATGGCATCGGGGCCGGCGGCGTGGGCCCGGACCACCAGCCCCAGCTCGGCGGCCCGCTCTTTGGTCACGATTTCGATTAGCTCGAGGGCGTAACAGAGGTTGGGAGCGGATGCCAGGAACGCCAGGCAGGCGCAGCGGAGCAGCGTCGACATGATCTTACTCTCCGTTCAGCGATCCGCCGGTCCCACGTCAACCGTTGGGCGGCTGGCTGCGCCTGAGGGCGCCTTATACTTGGCCGCTTCCTGCGGATCGAGCAGGTCGTTGCCATCGGTGTCCAGCGCGTGGAAAGTCTCGATGTGGCCGAGGAACTCGTTCCACACTAAATCGCCGTCGTTGTTGCGGTCCATCCGCTGGAACCAGATCGGCCCCGTCGGCTTCCGCTGCTGAAACGCGGGCGTCGGCGAGGCCAGCTGTTCGCTGGCCGCGAAAAGCTGAAAGCCGGCGCGGACGAACTCGACGTGAAAATGCCGCACCGGCTCCTTTTCGGCGATGCCCAGCTTGCCGTCGCGGTCCAGGGCCGCCAGGGCCGCCGGCGCGTTCATCCGCTCGCGGCGGGAAACGCGGCCGTCGGCGTTGCCGTCCAGGGCCATGAAGAACCCGTAGCCCGTGTCGTACAGGTGCATCCGGCAATTCCTCGACGCCGGCTCGCTGAACGCGGTGACATATTGCTTCATCTCGTCGGCAAAGATCTTGCCGTCGCCGTCCGCGTCGAGCATTTCGAACAGCCCGCGCTCGAAGCGGACGCTCTCCATCGTCTCGTCCTTGTCGATGTAGCCGTTGGCGTCGGTGTCGAGCGTGTTGAATTTCCGCATGGCGTCGGCGATCGACGCGGCTACCGGGTCGAGATTGCGGTGCGAGAACGTCATGATCGCGGAGCGGAAGCCGACCTTCGCATAGTCGGGCCGCCCGCCGTCGTCCAGCCGCTTGCCGGCGGAGCCTTCGACACGGATCAACCCGCCTTCCAATCCTGACGCCGCCAGATCGACGCTCAATTCCACGTCCGGCGGTAAATCCGCCAGTGACGCCAATTCAGCCGCATCGAGCTTCCCGTTCGCGTCGGCATCCAGCAACTTGCAGCGCTCGGCCGGCCACGACAGCTCCGCCGGGCTGAGCGCGAGGTCGCGGGTCTTATCGTATTTCCTCATCAGCCGCGCGGGCAGCGACAGATCCTGGGTGTCGCGAACCACGCTGGACACTCTGATCTGCGGAACCTCCGGCTCCTCGGCGATCCCGGCAGCGACGGCCATGGGATCGGGCGGCGGAGGCGGCGGAAAGAATTCCTGGAAGCTGATGCAGTCGTCGTCGTCCTCGTCCTTGACCAGGATCAAGGCCTCCGCGCCGACCAGCTCCGCCGTGTCGAGCACGCCGGACTTGTCGGCGTCCAGCAGCTTGAACACCTCCAGGTCGTTCTGCGCCGACGACGGATCGTCGCGATAGGCCATGATCAGGCCGATTTTCTCTTCGACTTTCTGCTCCACGTCGCGGGGCGTCATTGCCGCCTGCGACCGGAGGCTGTCGAGAAACGCATTCGCACTCGGCCGGCTCTTGGTGCGGAACAGCGGCGAGCGGTTGGCCTCGTCGCGCGACAGCTTGCCGTCCTTGTTGGCGTCGAGCGAGGTGACCAGGCGGTGCACGTAAGCCCGGCGGGCCTCGGCCAAAGAAACGCCGCCGAGCGCCAGGTGCAAGCGGATCAGCACCGGTCCCTGGTCCAAGAGGAGCACGACATCTCGCCGGTCGCTGGCTCCCACGGCATTCCCGGCGGGCCGCGGCTGACCGCTCACGGCGGCCGGCAGCGGGCCCGGGGCCACGACGCCAGTTTGCGGGCCGTCGGCCGCGAGCGCGAGCAGCAGGATTACGGCGGGAGAGCACATGCACCCAAGCCCTCTGTCCCCGAGGCAACTAACTCACGAGCTCCGCGATCGGCTTCGCTTTGCGATCGACCAGAGGAATCGGGCGGCCTTCGGGAGAGATGTTCTCCTTCTTGGCTGCGTTGATTCCAACCGCCTGGAAGATCGTGGCATAGAGGTCCGCCACGCCGACTTTGCCGTCGGTCACTTCCATGCCGTCGGGGCTGGTCTTGCCATAGGCCTGGCCCCCCTTGATCCCCGCGCCGCCCAGGACGACGCTCCAGGCGATGGGGAAGTGGTCGCGGCCTCCCTGCGGGTTGATCTTCGGCGTGCGGCCGAACTCGCCCATCCAGACGACCAGCGTCGAGTCCAAGAGGCCCCGCTCGCGGAGGTCCTTCATGAGCGAGGCGAACGCGGGATCGAGCACGCCCGAAAGCGTCTTGACCGCGTTGAAGTTGTCGGCGTGCGTATCCCAGTTGTTGGTGCCCGGCGTGCCGGCCAGGGCGACCTCGACGAACGCCACGCCACGCTCGACCAGCCGCCGCGCCAAGAGGCACCCTTGGCCAAAGCGGTTGCGGCCATAGGCGTCGCGGAGCTCGGCTTTCTCCTCTTCCAGCGCAAACGCCTTGCGGGCCTGCGTCTCGACCATCCGCATCGCCTTGTTGTAGCTGGCCTGGTGGGCCTTGGCGGCGTCGCTGGTCGCACCGAACGACTGCTGCATGAACCGCAGGATGTCGAACTGATCTTTGATGGCCTTGGGATCACGGCCGGTCGGCGGCGCGAGGTCCTCGAGCGACAAGTTGGCCCGCGTATTCGGGTCGTCGCTCGCCCCGCTCACCGTCAGCGGGGAATAATTCGGACCCAAAAAGCCCGCATCGACCATTCGCATCGGCGAGAGGCTGATGAAGTTCGGCAGGTCGCTCTCGTCGCTGCCCAGTTCCTTCGACATCAGCGACCCGAGCGACGGATAACGCACCACCGCGCTCCGCGACTGATAGCCCGTCATCATCAGCTGCGTCGCCAGGCCGTGTTCGCCTTCGGTCGTCGAAAGACTGCGGATGATCGCCAGGTCTTTCATCTGCTTGGCGATGCCCGGCAAATGCTCGCTGATCTTCACGCCCGGGGCGGCGGTTTCGATTTCCTTGAACGTGCCTCCGTTGGGTGTGCCCGGCTTGAGGTCGAACGTGTCCATCTGGCTCGGGCCGCCGTTCATCCACAGCAGGATGACCGACTTGTGCCGCTGGCCGCTGGCGCCGGCCGCCGCCGCCAGGCGCGGCAGCCAGCCGCTGAACGACACGCCCAGCGCCCCGGCCAGGCTCATGCTCAGGAGCTCGCGCCGCGACCACATCTCGCGGAACCTGGGGGAATCGCCGCCGGGGTTGGGAAGCGGCACACAACTCGGCTGCACAATGCGCTTCATGGCTGTCCTCGCTATCTGTCAGACGATGAACGTGCGGTTAGCGACTCAAGACGAACTCGGGGTTATTGAGCAGGCCCCACAGAATCTGGGCATAGGCTTGCTTTTGCTGCGCTTCATCTTTCTGGCCCTGCACGTGGGCCAGCAGGTATTTCAGCTCCTCCGCGGTCGGCTTTCGCGTCACCGCCGCCAGATATAACGTCTCGATCTTCTCCTCCGGCGGCAAAAACGGGGCTTCGACCACCGCCCGCAGCGTGCGGCTGCTCTCCAGGCTGGTGGCGTCGGCGGTGATCTTGCCGTTCATCAGCATCAGGGCCTGCGGAATGCCCCCCTTGTAGTCGATCGGGCTGTCTGGGGCCGCTTCGTTCATGCGGGCCACGAACTGCGCCCGCTCGCCGCTCCACCGGGGGCCGTTGTCGGCCTTGGCGATCGGCAGGCTCAGCGCCTGCTCGAGCGAATCGAACACCTGCTCCGGCAGCAGCGTCTTCAGCGGGCGCTGGGCGAAGCCGTCGGCATCGACCGCCGTCAGCGATTGCTGATAGACGCGGCTCTTGCAGATGCCCGTGATCAGCCAGCGGACGTCGTAGCCCGACTCCACGAACAACCTGGACAGCTCATCGAGGATTCCCCGCTCTTCCTTCGTCAGGCGGTCCAGCTCATCGACGGCGCCGGCCAGGCCGCGGCCGCACAGATATTGCCAGATGCGGTTGACGGCCGTCGCCGCGAAATTCGGGTTCTGCGGTCCGACCAGCCACTCGGCCAGGAACTGCCGCGGCGTCTGCCCCTTGGGCAGCTCCTTGAGCGGCTCTTTCTGCCACAGCAGCTTGGCCGTATAGACGGCATTCTCGTAGGCCCCGCCCGTCGCCTGGATCGTCGGCGCTGGCAGCGGCTGATCGGCCGGCGGCGGCATCGGCGGCTTGGGCTCGGTAGCGGGCTTTCCAGGTTCAGCCATCGGCGGCGGGCCGCTAAAGAACGCCGCCACGCCCCAGAAATCCTTCTGCGTCCATTCCGTGAACGGATGGTCGTGACACTGGGCACAGCTCAGCCGGATCCCCAAGAACACGCGGGCGTAGGCCGCCGCCAGATTCTCCGGCATCCCGCCGATCGCTTGCTGAAACAAGGCCGCCTCGGCATCTGGATCGGCCGGCGTCATCGGCATCGGCACCCCACCAAGTCCCCGCGCGGGCATGCCGGGCTGGGCCATCATGAGCTTGCGGGCGAATTCGTTGTAGGGAGTGTTGGCGGCGAATTGCCGGGCCAGCCACGGCTCCAGCTGCGTCGCCATCTCGGCGTTGGGGCTGCTGGCCGGGATCATCATCCGCCGCCAGACCCGCGCGAGGTTCTCCGACGTGCGGCGGGCATACCGGTCGGGCCGGGCGTCGGCCGTGAGCAGCTTATCGACGTAGTCCTGCCGCTTGAACGAACCCTGGTCCCCCAGGAAGTCGCGGAGCTGGGCGACCGTCGGCACCCGCCCCTGCAGATCGAGGTACAGCCGCCGCAGATACGTCGCGTCATCGACCGCGGGCGCCGGCTTGACGCTGAGCCGCTGATATTCCTTTTCGAACCGCTCGTCGATCCACTCGGCCAGTTCCTGGGCCGTCATTTTCGGCCCGGCCGGCGGCGGCCCCTTCACGTCCGGCGTCGATTTCGCTTCCTGAGCCGCCGCGGAACCGGCCGCGAGCAGCACCACGAGCAACCAGCTTGGAGCGTGACGCGTCATGGAGTAAGCCCCCGCAGTTTCGACCGCTAGCTGCCTGAAAGCCTCTCTGCCGTGCTGACAGGCCCCGATATTAAGACATTCTGTCTTTATCGTCAAGCAGCGCGGCAAAAAATCTCGGAATTGGCGGCCAGGGCCTATTTTACGCTCCCGTTACGGGCCGCTCGATACGCGGGAGATACAATCCGCTTTTCTTGGCGCGAGGTTCACTCTCCCCTAGCAAATCCCAGGAGTCGTTTATGAATCGGGTCATCCTGTTGGCGGCAGTTCTGAGCAGCACTCTGGCGGCGCGGGTCCTGGCCCAGGCGGCCGATCCCAAGCCCACCATCCACGTCTCCGGCACGGCCGAAGTCCGCGTCGCACCCAACGAGGTGGATTTGCGGCTGGCCATTGAAACGCGGGACGTGCAGCTCGACGAAGCGGTGAAGCAGAACGAGACCAAGACGGCCGCGGTGCTGAAGTTCCTCAAGGAGGCGGGCATCGAGGCCAAGGACGTGCAGACCGACTACGTGGAGATCCAGCCGCAATACAACACCGACCGCCGCGAGCAGCGGATCGTGCCGGAGTATTACCAGGTGCGCCGCAACCTGGGTGTGCGGATGCGGAGCGTCGCCAAATTCGACGCGGTGCTGGCGGGCGCACTGCGCAACGGCGCGAATTACGTGCTGGGGATCGACTTCCGCACGACGGAGCTGCGCAAGCACCGCGACGCCGCCCGCCAGCAGGCCATCCGCGCCGCCAAGGAAAAGGCCGTGGCTCTGGCCGGCGAGTTGGAGACCAAGGTCGGCAAGGCGACGAACATCCAGGAGCAAACCCAATCCGGCTGGTGGGGCTCCGCGAGCCGCTATGCGAACTACAACGCATTCGCTCAGAACTCGGTGCAAGTCGCGCCCGGCGGCGGCGCGGGCGAAGAGAGCAGCAACCTCTCGGTGGGCATGATCAGCGTCACGGCGACGGTCAACGTCACGTTCGCGCTGGAGTAGCCCGCTGGCCTGGCGCGGATTGGACCACACTAGTCCATTCCGCCGGCGAGCGCGAAAAAAAGTTGCGACTTGCAGCTCGGCCCCAAGTCGATGCCGGACTTGGAGTTCCGCCGAGGTGGATCGACGTAAGTTGGCAATAAATGGACAAAATGTGTACAAGTTGCTTGCAATTCTCGGGCCGATTTGATAATTCTGTCCACGTGTGGATATAGTTGATGTCTGGTCGCCCGACCGCCCCGTGCCGTACTGAGTACCCGGCGGCGAGCGTCTGGCCGGCAGCCCGCCAGCGACCAGCGGCCACGGGCACGATCATTGGGCTCGCGGCTGCGCCGCAGCGCCCAGGGCTAACGAAGGTCGGCCCTCCGGGCCTGCAATCAGACGTCGTTCCTGGGTTGAAGAGCGCCGCTAGGGTGGCCCGGCGAATGGGGTTCTCAAACACTAATAAGTAGTACTTAACCGCCTGC
>DASRJB010000241.1:0-3913 GCA_035649715.1 Pirellulaceae bacterium | reverse complement strand
CGGTTTCGCGGCTGCTCGTACGACTTGCCGTTGGTTTGAAACCAGCCGGGCAGGGAGAGGCCGTAGCGGAAGGCCGCCAGCTCCAGGAGCGGCACGTCGAACGTGCGGCCGTTGAAGCTGACGAGCGTCGGCCGGCGGTAGGCTTCCCAGCCGCGCCAGAAATGGTCGGTGATGACGTGCGAGCGAAACTGCGGTTCGTCGAGGGCGACCACGTCGATCAGGCGAAAGTCCCCCGCCACCTTGGCGACGACGACCGAGACGGGCACCTGAAACGTGTACGGGATGAAGTCGGTTTCGTATTTGGCCAGCAGCTCGTCGCGGTAACGCTGCACGGCCGCGGCCGGCTCGAGGTTCTCGCCCGGATAGCGAAGCCGGCTGACCAGGTCCCCGTCGGCGACGCTTTCGATGTCGAACACCAGGTAGCGGACAACGGGTTTCGTCACGGTGGAAATCCTTTTCGGGCAACGTAACACAACGGTCCGCACGGCGAAATGAGGGCCGTTTTTCGCCTGCACGCCGTTTGGGGATGCATGGGGGGCTGGTTTGTCTTAGAATTTGCAGTGTTTCGCGGACCCTTATTGAAAAGGCGATTGGCCATGGCGCATCCCTCAGTGCGGCTTTGGAGCGTTAGCGCGACTGGAGTGCTGATTCTGGCCGGCGGCGTGCTCAGTCTGGCCGGCTGCTCGGCCGAGGCGCAGCCAGTCGCCTCCAATGCGCCCAAGTATCGCCCTGTGGATGCAGCGCCCGCTGATTCCGGTTCCGCTGATACGGCCGTTGCCAGTGAGCTTGCCAGACTCAACACCGACCTCAGGTCTGGGGGGCTGGATGGCTCAGCTTCGGCAAACGCCGGCTCTCCCACACCGATTGCCGGCAATGTTTCTCCGCGCACCGGAAGCGCGAATGCCAATTCCGCGACCGCGCCGGCCGTAGGCAAGGCACCGACCGGCGAACTAAAGCAAGTCCTGGACCAGATCGACAAGCTCGCCCGGCAGTCGCAAGCCCCCCCAGGGACGACGCAGCAGGAGCAAATCCAGAATTTCCTGAAGATCCAGCAGCAGCGGCTGTTGGCCTGCGAGAAAGCGCTGACGCTCAAGCCCGATGCCAAGACCAAGAGCGTCATCTACCAGGCGATGTATGAAATCCACCGTATCTTCGCCCGCGTGGGAATTCCCGACGCCAAGGCGAACCTCGTCGCGTTTGCCAAGACGATTGCCGCCGACCCGGACCCGGAAGTGGCCCGCTTCGGCCGCTATGCCCTGTTCGACACGCGCGTGTCGGACATCATGAATCACCCGCT
Source organism: Pirellulaceae bacterium (assembly GCA_035649715.1). GTDB lineage: Bacteria > Planctomycetota > Planctomycetia > Pirellulales > Pirellulaceae > CAYLLN01. The sequence goes on along the minus strand of DASRJB010000241.1, from coordinate 2,616 downwards.
GAACGAGGGTAAGCCGATCCTGGATGAGATCAAGACGCTCATCGACGGCGAGCAAGGCAAGATCACGGCTGACACGCTGGAACTCGCCCGCCAGGCCACGGGCCACCTGCTCGAGAACAATCTGCTGGATGACGCCGCCAAGGCCCTGGAGATGCTCGCTGCGGCCGCGACCGGATCGGCCGATCCCAAAGTCGCCGAGACCGCGGCCCAGCTCAAGGACAGCGCCAAATTGGTGCGGGCCGATCTGGGCCAACTGCTCCAGAACATCCTCACGGAGCAGCCCGACGCAGAGAAGAAAATGCTGGAGACGATCAAGTCGGTGCTGGCGGAAGTGCGACCCAGCCTGGAAGTGTTCGCCAACCTGGAGAAAATCGCGCAGGTCATGGAGGTGACCGGCCACGCCGAAACAGCCAAGGCCGGCTTCGAGCTGATCGAAGCAGCGTATAAGGACGTATCCGACCCTCAGGTGGCCAACGCCGTCACCGCGTCGCTCGGCGGGGCCCGCAAGCGGCTGTCGCTGCTGGGCCAGCCGTTCGCGGTCGAAGGCGTCACGCTCGACGGCAAGCCGTTCGACTGGTCGGCCTATCAAGGCAAGGTAGTGCTGGTCGATTTCTGGGCGACCTGGTGCACGCCGTGCCTGCGGGAATTGCCGAACATCCGCAGCAACTACGATCTGTTTCACTCCAAGGGGTTCGAGGTCGTGGGCGTGAATCTCGACACGGATGCCAAGGACGTCAAGGAGTTTTTCGCGCTCCAGGGCGAATTCCCCTGGCAGACCGTCACCAGCCAGTTTGTCCTGGAAGGCAAGGCCGTTCCCGACGCCGACGGCCGGCCCTATTCCTTCTCCAAGCTCCCGATGCCCGAGAAATGCGGCGTCGATGCGATTCCGTTTCTCGTGCTCGTGGGGAAGGACGGCAAGGTCGATTCGCTGCACGTCCACGGAAGCAAGCTCAAGGCCCGGCTGACGGCGCTGCTCGGTGCGCCGCCGACCACCGAGATCCCCGCCGATCCCACCGCGCCAGCTCCTCCGGCAGCGCCGGCGGCCGCAAAGCCGCCGGCCAAAAAGACCGGCAGCGTGCAGCCCCGGCGGCTGTTGTCGCCGGTCGGTTTGCTCGTGGCCCAGGCGCTGCTCGCGGCTGATCCGCCGCCGGCCGCCGTGCCCGCCGCCGAAGACACCAGCATCAACCCCTACAAAGCCAAGCCGAATCTCACCACCGCGCAGCTGGTCGATTACATCCAGAGGATGCTCGACAAGCCGAAGTCGATCCAGTCCCGCGACGGCTTTGGCGAGGCCGTGGTCGATGCCTGCGACCGAGTGCTGAAGGCCGATCCGGCGGCGAAGGAACCGGAGCAGCTCGTCGCGATCGAGTCGAAGCTGGGCGTGCTGCACCGCGAGGCGTGCAGCGGCAAGGACGCGTTCGACAAGCAGCTGGTGGAATTCGTGGGCCAGTTGAAGGACGACGCCCGCCCGCGGGTCGCCCGCGAAGTCGCGTTTTTCAATCTGGAGCGAAAGGCGATCGACGGCGCCAACGTGCCGCTGGATCAGCTGCCCGCGCTGCTCAAGGAATTGCAGGAATACCTGGCCAAGGAGAAGCTTACGGGCAAGCACTTGCGGCTGGCCTCGACCACGGTGGCCCTCGTCAACCGCCTCGAAAAACTGGACGAGCGCGAGAAGCACTTCGTCTCGTTCGGCGGCACGTTTGCCAAGAGCAGCGACAAGGAGCTCGCCCGCTACGGCAAAAAGCTCGCGAAGAAGCCGGCCGGGCAAGAGTCGGACCTCGTCGGCAAGCCGCTGGAGCTGACCGGCACGACGGCCAAGGACCAGGCTTTTGCCTGGGAGGCGTATCGCGGCAAGGTCGTGCTCGTCGATTTCTGGGCGACCTGGTGCGGGCCCTGCCGCCGCGAGATGCCCAACGTGAAGGCGTTCTTCGAGAAGAACAAGGACCGCGGCTTCGAGGTCGTCGGCGTCAGCCTCGATCAGGACCTGGAAGCGCTGGCCCAATACATCGACGAGAACCAGCTTCCCTGGGAAACGCTCGCCGGCGACGGCACGCAGCCCCTGGCCGAGAAATACGGCGTGCGGGCCATTCCCACGATGATGCTCGTCGATAAGACCGGCAAGATCGTGGGCGTCGCGCACAACCTTGGCACGCTCGCCCCGCTGGCGGAAAAGCTGCTGGCCGGCGAGGCCATCGCCGCCCCAGCGAAGTAGGTCCCGAGCGCCGTATGCTGCCGCTGCCGCCCAACCAGCATCTCGCCGCGCCCGGCAAGTGGCCCATCGTCGGCGAGCGGCAGCCGGCGGACGGATGCGGCCCGTGGAAGGTCGAGCTGTCCGGCCTCGTGGCCCGGCCGCTGGAATTCTCGCTGGGCGAGCTATCCGAGCTCTTGCAGGTCGAACGGCTGATCGACGTTCACTGCGTTACGCGCTGGTCGAAGCTTTCCTGCCGGTTCAGCGGCGTGCCGCTGCTGGCCTTGCTCGATCGTGCGCAGCCGCGGTCGGACGCGCGGTTTGTCTCGTTCGTCGCCCACAGTCCGCGGCAGCACAGCACGTCGCTGCCCTTGGATGTCGTGCGGCGGCTGGACCCGCTCGTGGCCCTGAAATTCGAGGGCCAGCCG
>DASRJB010000240.1:0-3541 GCA_035649715.1 Pirellulaceae bacterium | reverse complement strand
GGGAGGTGGAGCAGGCGTTTTCATGGTGCTCGCCAATGGTGCCATCGTCTTCGATTCCGCCGGCCCCGCTAGCAGGAACGCGGCAAAATCTGCCGGTTACGGCGAATTTCTCGACTGGGCCAACTTTGCCGGTCGATAACCAACAGCGATCGCTGCTCTTCCCCTCGGACCTCCCGGACGAACGGCCATGCTGGCTCGCACCTGCCTCGCCCTCCTCGCGTCGTCGCTGGCAGCCGCCGGCGGTTGCTGCGCGCCGCATTACGGCGGCGATTGCTGCCTCTGCCTGCCCAAGCCAATCGTCTGGGACGGCAGCTGCAACGAATGCGCACCCGACTGCGAGTCGTGCGCCGATTGCTGCGGCGATTGCGGCATCCTCTCGTTCCTGCGGCGCAAGAAAATCTGCGGCATGGGTTGCGGCGAAATCTATCTCGGCGAATGGATCAGTGATCCGCCCGACTGCTGCGATCCCTGCGACCAGTGCACGGGCTGCTGGACGGGACCGCAAGGCGAGTGCTGCCTCGGACCGTGCCAGCGATTGCTGGCCGCATGTCACGGCTATCGATACTGCCCCAAGCCCAGCTGTGGGCCGGAGTGCGGCGGCTTTTGCCACCGCGGCTCGTGCGGGCCGGGTTGCGGCTGCGACGGCTCGCCGCACGGCGCGATGCTGAGCGGCGGCATGCCCTACGGCGCGGCAATCTCGGAAGACGTCTTGCCGGCGCCGGCTTACGGCAAGCTCTCGCCGATGTACGAATCGCATCACAGCATCATGGACGAGAACTGGAACATCCCGCGGGCCAAACCGATTCCCGGCAAACCGATCCACAAGGCCCAGCAGCCGCCGACCCGGCAAATGAGCGGCGGCGGGCGGCCGCAAATGTCGCGCATCGTCCAGAACCGCCCGGCGATCGGAACCGGTGTGCAGCAGGCGAACTACGCGCGGTAAGCGCCGACGCAAGCTGCGTCGGCAACGATCAAGAAAGCAAAGCAGCCGGAGGTTTTTGCCTCCGGCTGCTTTTTGTGGCTTGGGTTGATCGTTCCCAAGCTGTTTATTTACCGGGCCGTATAGCTACCGAGCCAAGGCGGCGGCGGCCGACAGCTCGCCGGCCGGATCGATGGCCTGGGCTTGCTGAACCGCACCGACGGCAGCGGGCTGAGCCGGGATCAGCTGGATCTTCATCGAGGTCGCGGGCTGACCGTCGGCCTTCACGATGACCAGCTCGGCCAGGGTCGGGGCAGCCAGGCTGAACATCGGCAGCGTCGCGGTCACCGCGTCGAGCTTCCAGTCGTTGATCTGGCCTTCCAGCGAGACCTTGTCCATCACCAGGATCAGGCGGCCCGCGACATCACCCAGGCCCAGGGCCTGCATAGTGATCGTCGAACCCACCGGAACCTGCACCAGCTGCTCCTGAACCACCGGGACTCCGACCACCACCGGAACCGTGACCACGATGGGCTGGCTGCAGACGTAGTAGATCGGCTGGTTGCAATAGTGCGTGTGGCAGGTCCACCACCAGGGCGTGCAGTGCACGTTCCAGTTCTTGAGGCACGGGCTGCACGAGTTGCCGCAGGGGCTGCAACCCTTGCTGAAGCACGGGTCGATGCACTTCGGGGCGATGTAGCACTTCTTCGAGCTGTTGCCGCCGCCCTGGAACTGGCCGATCGCGTTGCGGACATTGCTGTTGCCCAGCGTGATGCCCAGCCCGTTGTTGTTCGTGCCACCGATCTTGATGCCGGTGCCACCGATCTTGATGCCGTTCGCATTGCCTTGGCTATTGCCTTGGCCATTGAAGATCTGCGTGCCGGGGTTGATCTTGATCTGCGGCTTGCCGCCGCCGTTGCCGTTGCCCAGGATCTGACCCAGCTGGCCGCCGTTGAAGCTGCCGCCGTGGATCTGCGTCTGGACGCCTTGAATGTTCCCGAGATTGCGGAGCGTGTTGTTGCTCTGCTGGAACTGCATCGTGCGCTGCTGCGTCGCGCCGCTGTTAAACGAGCGGGTCGAGCCGCCGCTGAACTTCATGCCCTTGTTGTCTGCAAACGCGGTGCTGCAGAGAAAACCGGCGATCAGCGAAGCCGTGATCGCGACGTACGTGAGCCAGGTGCGTTTCATTGTAAAGTCCTTTCAGACTTAGGTTTAGGTCGATTCTTGCGGGCCAAATTCGTTTGGCCTCTACCCAGCGAAGCGTGAAACTGGGCAGAATGTTACCCAGGTGGAAACTCAAAGAGTCGTACGAACGTGCCGCGGCCGGAACAGCCGGAAAACGGCTGCCGCGAGGGCTGACTGAAACCGATGGCGCAGATCGCGCCGCCTATCAGGCACAGCGTAAGACTCGGCGAACTATGACAACGATTTTCCCCGTGTGATTCTGTCCCCTGCCTCCTGTCCCAGACCACCATGTCCTCCATCCGCTTCCTCATGCTCGGCGGCTTCCTCGGTGCCGGCAAAACGACCGCGATCGCCCGCCTGGCCCGGCACTATCAACAGCAGGGCAAAAAGGTCGGCATCGTCACCAACGACCAGGCGACCGACCTCGTCGATACCAACAGCCTGCGGGCGCAGGGCTTCGACGTGGGCGAAGTGCCCGGCGCGTGCTTCTGCTGCAACTTCAACAAGCTGACCGAGACCGTCGGCCAACTCGAGAAAGCCACCCGGCCCGACATCGTGCTGGCCGAGCCGGTGGGGAGCTGCACCGACCTGGTGGCGACCGTCGCGCGGCCGCTCCAGCAGCTCTTCGCGGCAAAGTTCGACGTCGCTCCGTATGCGGTCTTGCTTAAGCCCAGCCACGGCAGCCGCATTCTCCGCGGCGAGGCCAAGGGCGGCTTCTCGCCGCAGGCGGCCTACATCTTCAAGAAGCAGCTCGAGGAGGCCGACCTGATCGTCATCAACCGGATCGACGAGCTGTCTGCGGCTGATGCCACGTCGCTCGCCGGCCTGCTCGCGGCTCAGTATCCGACGACCCCCGTGCTGCGGATGTCGGCCAAGACCGGCGCGGGATTCGACGCCTTAATCGAGTTCGTCGATCAGCGCGGCCGCTTCGGCCAGCGATTGATGGACGTCGATTACGACACCTACGCCATCGGCGAGGCCGAGCTCGGCTGGCTCAACAGCAGCCTCTCGATTGCAGCGCCCCAGGCACTCGATCTCGACGCCTTGCTGCTCGACATCATCTCGCGGCTGCAAACGTCGCTGGCCGCAATCGACGCCGAAACGGCCCACCTCAAGGCGATCGGCATGGCCGACGGAGCGTATGGCGTGGCGAACCTCGTCAGCAGCTTCTCGCAGCCGGAGCTTTCACTGCCTTCGCGCGCGCAGGTGAAGGAAGCGCAGCTGGTGGTCAACGCTCGCGTCGCCACGGCACCGGAAACACTGACCCAGCAAGTCGAGTCCGCCGTCCGCGCCGCCTGCGCAGCCCGCCGCGCCGCGCCGACGTTCCACCAGACCCAATCCTTCCGCCCCGGCCGCCCGGTGCCAACCCACCGCATTTTGCAGCCGACGGGGTGAGGCGCGCTTGAGCGTCGCGCCCCAACGCCGCGCAGGTCGTGC
>DASRJB010000239.1:0-3265 GCA_035649715.1 Pirellulaceae bacterium | reverse complement strand
AGCGGCACGACAAACAGCGCCGCGATGCCGATCGCGCCGATGCCCAGCTCCAGGTACGCGTACGCCGCCAGCGGATGCCGGTCCCGGCCGATCACCCGCGGCAGCAACAGGCTCCCCAGGCACATTCCGCCCATGAACGTGCCGAGCAGTACTCCCAGCGACACGGCGGACGAGCCGATCACGAGCTGCAAGAGTTGAAACCAGACGATTTCGTAGATCAGCGCCGCGCAGCCGCTGCCCACAAAGAGGAGTAAGAGAAGCGGCAGCGTGCGGTCGGTCGAACGGTCGGGCATTATTTGTCAGTAGTCAGTCGTCCGTGGTCAGTTGGCAGTGGTATTCCAACGGACCACTGACCACTGACACCGACGTTTACGGGGATTTGGTGATCTCAACGGCATACACGTGCGTCGGCCCGTGCATGTTGGAGCGGAAGACGACCCAGCGGCTGTCGGGAGTGATGGTGACGTTCGGTTCCAGGCGGTAGTTGTGCTTGGACAGGTCGGCCAGCCGCTCCCAGGCGAGCGTGCCGTCCGCCTGCGGCCGGTAGAGATAAATCCACTGGCCGTCCACGGCGAAGGCGACCTGGCCGGGATCGCCGCCGTCACCGGCAAACAGCTTCCCGTCACGCGAAACGTTGAAGTGCACCGACCAGCGGTCGCGGTCGAGCTTGTACCGCGTCGTTTTGCCGGTGACAACTTCGATGCCGGCCAGCCAGAACTCCTGGCTGCGCGGCGTCTGGAGGTCGAACCAGATCGTCCGGCCGTCGTGGCTCCAAAACTCATGGCCGGCGATCTCCATATCGATCGTCCGCTTGTGCATCAGCTTTTGCTGAGTGCCATCGGTGCGGATCGTCCAGATGCGGTCCACCTCGTGCCAGGTGCCCTCGTGGCAGTAGAGCAGCAGGTTCGGATCGGTCGGCGAGAACTGCAGATGGTTCAGCCAGGCGTATTGATAGCCCACCGTATTCGCCTCGCCGGTTTTGATGCTCGTGAAGACGAACGCCTGCGAGCGCGGATCGCGGAGGCGGCGGGCCAGTCCGTCCTCCTTGCGGGCGGAAGTTTCTTCGGCCGGGGAGAGTGCAAACCCCTGTTTCAGCTTTGCGCCGAACATCCGCTCCCGCTGCGGCAGGAGTGTGCGCGGCTCGGGCCGCGGCGTCTTGCCGGTTGGATCCTCGGCGCTCGCCGTGCCGACGATATACGTCTCGTCGCAGTTGACGTCGGTCGCGCGGATGCCCTTCGCCACGACGCGCACTTCCTTGGTATCGACGTTCGCCGCGCACAGGTCGCCGAAGCGATGGAAATAGAGCTCGCGAGTTTTCCGGGCAAAGTCGAGCGCTCGGCCCTCCGGGACAATTAGCTGCGGCTGCGGCGGCTCTTTGCCGAGCTTTGCCAGATCGACGGCAACGATTCCCTTTCGCGTGTCGAGGATCAGCTTGTCGCCTTCGGGCGTGTAGCTGTTCTGGTGGAAATAGAGGCTGCTACCGCCGTCGTCGTCGGAAAGGCGGATGATGCGATGGCCGGTTCTGGCGTCGATCCAGTCTTTGGGAGCAGCGCCTTCAGCCACAGCGGTCGCCGTGTTCGGCGCAGCGGGTAAAGCGCGACCAATGGTCGCGGCTTGGGCGTCGGTCAGCAGGAATTTCGCCAGCGGCGAATCAGACAGCCCGCGGATCCCCTCGACGACCGACTGGGCGTTGCGCTCGGCGCCGGCGGGGCTGGTGTGCGTGTTGTCGCTGCCAGGCGTGAAGTACTTCTCCTTGATCGCGGCCGGCGTGAGCGTCGCATAATGGTTCATCGTGATCAGGTTCAGGTCGATGAACGGCACTTTCTCGGCCTTGGCAACCTCCTCAGTCCAGCGGACGTAGTTGTTGTTTTCGCGCTGACCTTTTTCCACGGGCTGCCGCGGGCAGTGCGGAATGGGCGAGACGAGGATCGGCGTCATCCCCTTGCCCTTGGCGTCATTGACATATTTCCGCAGGTACCAGCCGTACGTGTAGACGATTTCCTTCTGTCCCGACCGCGGGTGGGTGATTTCGCGGGTCTCTTCGCCGATGCCGCGGAGCGTGCCGCGCGGCCGCAGCGGATCGTCGGGGGCGATGCCGTCGTTGTGGCCCATCTGCACCAGCACGAAATCGCCCTCTTTGGCGGCTGCGAGGATGCGATCCCAGCGGCCTTCGGTCTGAAACGTGCGGCTGCTGCGGCCGCCGATGGCGTGGTTCTCGACCTTGATTTTCGCCGGATCGAACATCGCGATGAGCGGGTCGCCCCAGCCCTGCTGGCCGTAGGTCGGCGTTTTCACCGTCGAATCGCCAACGACAAACAATGTCGGCCTGGCATCCTGGGCCGATGCAGCGGAGACAAGGACGACGCAGCCGGCGGCGAGCGCCGCCAGCGGGCGAATGGAGTTGGTTCTCATGGTAGAGCAACGGCGACTCTGTCAACGTCGCTACAGGCCGATGCAGTACAGGTGCGTCGAAGTGCGGAGGAAAAGTTGTTTGCCGGAGACGGCGATCGAAGACAAGGTGAACGTGCCGTCGAGCGGATTGGTGGCCAGCGGCTTATATTCGGGACCGGCGGCGAGGACGACCGTCGCGGCGTTCTCGCCGGTGATGTAGAGCTTGCCGTCGGCCAAGAGGGGCGAAGCGCTGATCGTCGCCCCGACATTCAGCCGCTGGGGGCCATAGACGACCTTGCCCGACCTGGCGTCGAGGCAGGTGAGCAGGCCGTTGTCGGCGACCATGTAAAAATACTTGCCGTCGCAGACGGGGGTGGGAACGTCCGGCCCGCCCTGCTCCTCCCATTTCCAGGCGGTGTGCGATTCGGTGATGTCGCCGCTGCCGCCGGCTTTCAGTGCCAACAGCGGCCGGTTGCGGGTCGGCGCGAAGATCAAATCGCCAGACACGACTGGCGACGCGACGATGCGGTAGTTGCCGGCCTTCTGCGGATTGAGGCCGGCGGCCCGCCACAGTTCCTTGCCGGTCGCCGGGTCGTGGCCGGTGACATAGTCGCCACCGCTGACGACGATCTGAGCCTGGCCGTTCACCATCAGCAGAGCCGGCGTCGTGTAGGCGTCGGGCGATTCGCGGGGGGCGTCGGTCTCGCGCTCGATCCGCCAGAGGTTCTTGCCGGTCGCGCCGTCGATGGCCACGAGGTACGAGGGATCGTCGGTGTTGTTGCCGTGCAGCACCTCGACGATGACCTTGCCGTCATAGAGCAGCGGCGAGCTGCCATAGCCCCAGTTGAGACCGAAGCGTCCGTAGTCGCTCTGC
>DASRJB010000238.1:0-12121 GCA_035649715.1 Pirellulaceae bacterium | reverse complement strand
CGTCGGGAAGCCGCGCACGCCGTCGGGCGTGGCGTACTCGGCGACCCGCGCAAATCCGCCGCCGGGCTGCGTCACCAGCACGACGCATTCGATGTCCTCGTCTTCGGTGAGGGCCGACTTCAGGTCGGAAAACGCGCCGCGAATCTGGTAGCGGTCGCCCACGCGGACTTGCGTCAGCGGCTGCTGGCTCCCCTCGACATAGAGCACGCGAATCTTCGTCCGCTCGATCTGCATCTCGGCGTCGATCTGGTTATTGGCGCTGCTCACCTCGTCGCTGAGCGCGGGAATCGCCACGCGGAGCTTGCGGGTGTGCAGTTCCGTGCGGAACGAGAGGCTGACCGATTGAAACCCCGACTGGAGCGTGATCGGCAGGGGCGCACAGAGCTGCCGGCCGAGCTGCCCATCGTCGGCGAGCTCCCACAGCTGTACTTCGCTGCGCTTGCCGTCGTAGCCAAAGCTGCGGACGAAGACCTGCACGTCCACTTCCGTGAACTTGCGGGCCCGCGGCGGCGCGACGACCGCCGAGACGGCCACGTCGCCCCCTTTGGTCATGTCGCCGATCGGCGCGACATGGATCGGAATCTTCAGCTTCGCGAACTCTGCCGCCAGCTGTTCCAGGCCTGCCTCATCGTGCGCCCGCCCGTCGGAGACGAGCACGATTCCCTGCGGCGGCACGCGGCCAAAGCGGCTGCTGATCTGGCGCAGGGCCGCCAGCATCCGCGTGTCGGCGTCGGTCGGCAGCACCGGTTTAACGCTTTTGTCGGCGGCCGGCAGCGACGCCGGCGTGACCTTGACTCCGCTGGCCGCCAGCATTTCCGTCAGGCCCAGCTGGGCCGCGGGGTCGAGGGCCACCAGGCGCTGGCCGAAGCGGAAGGCTTTTACTTCGGCCCGCGCGCCCTCGGCAAGCTGCTGCGCCCCGCGAATCAGGGCCAGCGATTCGTCCCACCGCGAGCGCGGAGCGCCCATCTGCATGCTGGCTGACGTGTCGAGCAGGTAGAAGATCTCCGGCCGCTGCGTCGGCCCCGGGCTTTCCGTCACGCGGACCGGATTAAACAGTACCATCGCCACGAGGGCCAGGATCGCCCCGCGGATCGCCCACAATCCCCATCGACGCGCGACCTCATTGGCCGGTCCCAGCAGCCAGCGGGCCGCGAGCAGGGCCAAGAGCGCCGCCCCGACCGCGCAAAGCAGCGTGCCCGCAGAGAGCGGCGGCAGAAATCGCGATGTCGATTCGGCAAACAGCATGGCTCAATCGGGCTGCGCGGGCGCGCGGGGCAAACCGCGGGCGTAGGCGGTCGTGTAGTTTTGCGAAGTGCGGCCGCCTTCTGGTTCTTTATGGGGCTCGGCCCGCCAGACTTCAACACCGGCGTACTTCAACCACAGCTCCCGGTTCGAGAATCGCACGGGAGCATAGTGCCACGCCGGCTCCTTTTCACCTGGCCGCAGTTCGACCAGCAGCAAGAACTCTGGATCGGTTCCCTTGCTCCAGACCCACGTGAATATCGCGCCGTCGATCGTCTCGCCGGCCTCGTCGCCGTAGCGAAACAGCGGCTGCGGCAAGAGCCGCAATTCCCACGGCCCGTCGGCCTCCATGTGAGCCGTGAAGCTCTTGGCGATCTGCCGCATCTGGGTCAGGCGGGCAGCCGGCGTATCAGCGGGCGGAGGCGGATTGGCCACCAGTTGCCGCTTGAGCCCTTCCGCCGGCTGCCAGCTGCGCCGCGTCTGCAGTTCAGCCCCGGCGATCGGCCGGCTATCGAGCAAGTGAAATTCGTGAAACATCAGGCGGCTGTCGCCGCCGCCAGGACCCGAAAGCATGCAGCCGATGACGGCGGGCAGGCTATCTCGCGTCCACAAAAAGACGTCGCCGGACCAGTCGTCGTCGTTGGCCCACTTCATCACGGGCTTTTCGACGAGCTTCAGCGGCTGCTGCGCAGCGCCGAAAAACGAGCACTTCACCGCATCCGCCCGATACTCGGCGTGCAAATGCTCCACGATCGCCGCCTGCGGATTCGCCGCAGGCGCTTGGCCGATCAATCCTATTACCAGCCAAACTCCAATCATTACTTCTGTCCCCTGTCCCCTGTGTCCTGTCGCCTCGCTCCCGGCTTCCCATCCGTCGCCAGCACCTTGTAATACCGGTCCACGAACTCTTCGTACTGGGGCGGAATCGGCTCGTCGCCCGTGGACCGCAAGTCGCCCAGGAGCATCTCCTGCATCTGCTGGCGGATGTCGGCCGCCAGCCGGGACAGCAGCGGGCGATAGCGGGCCGGAGCCTGGTAGTTGCCGCCGTCGATGCGGGCCCAGTTCCAGCGGCCGCGTGCGAGGTCGGGCCCCCAGCCGGCCTTCTTCATCTCTTCCTTGAATTCCGCGGTCAGCTCCTTGGCGAGTCCCTTCTCGTCGACCTGGTCCAGCAGCTCGCTCGCCGAGAGGTGCCACTGCGTGACGCGGGTGTCGGTTTCGAGCTCGTCGAGCTGGCCGTCGAGCTGCACGACCTGCCGCTCCAGCTTGGCCAGCTCTTCGACGCGGGGGGCCACGATTTGCCGGTGCAAGCCGGCCAGCTGCTCGGCGGCGGCCTCCATCTTCTCCGCCCCGTCGCCGGCGGTCGCGCGGGCGTCTTCCTTCTTGCCCTCGCGGACCTGGCCCGGCAGGTTCTTCAGCCGCTCGGTGACCGAGGGCAAATCGAGAGCCCCGGCGAGCGCCGCCACCTTTTCGGCCGAGGGTTCATCCTCGGGCCGATCGGCGCGGGACGCCGCACCGAGCACGTCAGCCAGCGTCTTGGCTTTCTCGGCAATCTTGTCGGCCGCAGCCCCCACGCCCGGCAGCTTCTGGTTCGGGTCCTTCGGCGGCTCCTGGCCGATTCCAGGCGCGGGCTGATCGTTCTTGGGCTGCTGCGGATCGGCTGGCATCAGGCCTGGGTTATCGCCCGGCTTCGAGAGGCGATCGACGAAATCTTCCTGCAGGCGCGCCAGGTTGGCGGCCATCTGCTGAGCGGCGGCAATCCGGTCGGCTTGCTCGTCGGCCAGCAGCGCCCGGACTTGCTGAGCCAGCTCGCGGAACTGCTCGCGAGCCACGCCGGCCGTGCTCTTTGCGTCCTCGAGCGCGCCGCGGCCGATCGCTTCGCCGGCGTCTTCGGCAGCCTTGGCCGTGGCGGTCATCCGCTCCTTGGCCAGGTCCGTCGCCCGGGGCAGCCTGGCCAGCGCCTTTTCGATCTCTCGCGCGGCAGCTCCGATATCGAGCTGCTTGTCCTCCAGTTCCTCGCGGGTCATGCCGGCCTTCGCCGGTTGTTCCGCTGGATTGCCTGCGGCCGGCAGCGGCATCGGCGACTCACCGGGCATCGGCATCGGAGCGGGCTTCTCGGAATCGCCGGTCGCGCCCTGGGATGGATTCTTCGCCTTTCCCGTCTGATCTGGATCGAGCAGTCCGGCCAGCGTCGCATAGACGAAGTCTTCCTCGTTGGCCAGCTCTTCCAGCCGCTGCGCAATTTGCTTGGCCTCTTCCTCGTCGCTCTTGGGGCGGCGAATCTTCTGCTGCTGCGTCCGGTCGAAATTGCGGAGCGCCGCGAGCTGCATGCGATTGCGATTGTTCCTGAGAATGATTTCCAGCCGGTCGCGAGCGTCGATCAGGTTCTTCACGGCGTCGCGCATCTGCTGTTCGGCCGTGTCGTACCGGCCGGCCGCGAGCGAGTCGGTGGCTGCCAGCATCGCGTTTTCGGCCTGGTTGAGCATCTCGACGTCGTCCACGCCGCGGGCGACAAGCCCGACCGAAAGATCGTGGGTGAATTTCGCCAGCTCGCCCTCGAACTTGACCAGCGAGTCGGTCCCGGCCAGGTCGGCCTGGCCGCTACGCTCGAACTTCTTGGCCAGCCCGATCGCCCGATTGAGGGCGTACCGTTGCCGGGCGATCAGTTCCTCCAGCGACTTCAGCCGCGATTGACGGCCCATGTTCTCGCCGGGCTCGCCATCGGGCGGCAGACGGTACGTCCGCTTGAACGGGCGGATGTCGATGAACCGCAGGTCCGTCTCGGTCCGCTGCGCCCCGCCGGGCAGAATGTCCTCGGCGAAGGCGTAGTACATCACGCTGTCGCGCTGCGTGAGCTGGAAGTGCTCCAGCGGCAACATTTTTTCGAGCGTGGCCCGCGTGCTGGGCGAGAGCGTGCCCGTCGTTTGCAACTCTTCGGCCGCCTCCAGGAAATCCTGCATCAGCAGCGGATATTCGTCCTCGTTGTTGACCTCGAACATGATCCCGGCCCGCGACAGCCCGAAGTCGTCGCTGACCCGAATCCGCATCAGGATTTCCGCCAGCGTGTGCACCTCCAAGGCTTCATTCGGACTCTCGAACCAGACTCGCGGCGGCTCGTCCTGCCGGGCGCGGATGCGGTGCTTGTTCTCGGGCAGCTCCATGGCATCCGCCGACCTGGCAAACACCGCAAACGTGCGGTCGCCGGCGATCTCGATGCCCGCAGTCAGCTTGACGCCGTCCACGGCGAGCGGGATTTTCTCCACGGGTGGCGTCGGCTGGCCGCGCGTCGGCAGGGCCTGCATTTCCAGCCAGGCGGTTTCCGCTGCGCGGTCCAGCTCGATCTCCAGCTTCGCCTTCGAGCCGACCAGCGCCGCCAGGTTCGAGCCTTCGACGATCGCTTCCGGCAGCCGGGTATAGGCCGGCGGCTGCACGGCGGCCGAGATCCGCACGATCTTCAGCGGATAGCGAACGGCGACGCGGAACGTCTCGGTCTTCGCCGAGCCGGCGCTGACGCGGTATTCCAGCGGATGGCGAATCCGGTCGAGCGGGATCGAATAGCGCCACTGCTGCTCGCCGGTTTTCTCGGCGTCGTCGATCGGCAGCGTCTCCAGCCGCCACTCGCTGTCCGGGTCGTCGGTGCGCCGCGACTGGAACAGGAGCTGATTGCCGCTACGGCCGGCAACGTTCACCTCCACCAGCAGCGACTGCCCCTCCATTACCGAGGCATTGCCGGGCACGACGGTGAGCTTCGTGTAGGCCTCTTCACCCGCCAGGGCCCGCCGCGCGGCGGCCCGCCATTCCCAGTTGAGCGCCGATGCGCCGGCCAGCGCCAGGCCGACGACCGCCGCCAGGAGCGACGCCAGGGCCAGCGACTTCCAGGGAATCACCGCGTCCAGCGGCAGCGGCTGCGCGAGCCGGACCGTATCGCTCTCCAGGGCCTCGACTAGCGTGCCCGCGACGCCCGACTCCTGCAGCTTCTCTTGCGGCAATTCGCCGTACTGCACCGTGGTGCGAATTCGCTGGCCCAGTTGCGGAAAGACGTGCTCGATCGTCGCCGCCGTCGCGCCGCGCTTCCAGCGCTGGATCGACCGCACCACCAGCGACACGGCCACCGCGACCGCGCCGACGCCAATCGCGCCGATCGCAAACAGCCGCAGCGGCCGAGACAGCTCCAGCCAGTAATCGAGGGCCGCCAGCAGAGCGATTCCCGCCAGGGCCGTGAGCACGCCCCAGCAGATCGCCTGCGAGAGCTGCACGCGGCGGGCCTGCACCCAGATGCGATCGAAACGCTCGACAAAATGCGGCGCGGTGGACATGGCTGAATCTCGGGATTGGTTGGAAATCTGCTGAGTTGTTGGATGGCCGTCAGGGCTTGTGTACCCACACGTGATACAAATCCTGCGGCTTGCTCTTGGCGAACCGCTCTTCGCTGCTGAAGACTTCGGTCTGGCCGCGGCGAACATGCACGGCCCAGCAGGTCATCGGGGCTAGGGCGTAGTGCCAGCTGTCCCCGCCCGACTTATCGCTACGCAATTCCAGCACGAGAAACGCCTCGGGGTCGGTCCCATGCACGTAGGCGAACACGGCCCCGTCGGTGATTCCCGCGGCGGAATCGGCGTAGCGATAAACGGGCGTCGGGAGCAGACGCAGCTCGTGCCGCGTCGTTTCCTTGTCCTGCGAGCTGATCTTGAAGTCGTCGCTCGCGGAAAACTCCGCGGCGAGGGATTTCATCTGCACCAATCGGCGGGCGGGCGTCGCGCCTGCGGCGGGGCCCTGGAGTTCTTGAAACGCCGGCGCGGCCTCCTGGGGCGACCAGAGGACTTTACCGCCTTGCTCCATGCTCAGCGGGGCGCTGGCCAGCGACTGGCACTCGTGGATCCACAGGCCTTCCTTCGTCTGAAACACCTGCGCGAAAATCGCCGGCCGCGCGCCCTGCTTCCACATCACCGCGATGCCATCCGGCACGCCGCCGACCGGATTGCTGAACCGCAGCAGCGGCTCCGCGTGCAGCTTCAAGGGCGACTGCGGCTCGCCTAACTTGACCTCATAGGCCGCCGCTTGGGATTTCATCAGCTCCAGGCGCTGGGCAGCCTCCCGGGTATCCGCGGCTGGAGGCTCCTGGGCCAACAGCCTGAATTCCGACATCCGAAGCACGAAGCACGAAACAAGCACCACTGACTGAAGTGCCACCGACCGAAACGGGCTAAATGATTGGGTTTGATACATTTCGAATTCGTGCTGCGAACCTGTTCCGTACGGCGAGCTTTTCTCACGCGGCTGTGCGGTTGGCGACAATCCCTTCCACGAGCAGCGATCCCAGCAGCGCCAGGGCGATCCAGGGCCAGAACTCGCTGTCGATCATTTCCGTTCCCAGCGACGCCTTGGCCGTGGCCGCCGGCGCGGGCGCCGGGGCGGCAGGCCCGGCGGCGGCGAGCTTCAGGCCAAAACGGTTGACGAAGTCGTCGCTGGTGCAGCGCTCGGTCTCCGACTCGCGCGGGCTGGTGTTCACGACCAGGGAAAATCCATCCTTGGCGACGACGCCGGGCTGGGCATCGACGGGCAATTCGACCTGCCCTTCGAGCACGGCGCTGCGAACCGGACCGCCGGCCAGGTACCCCGTCTGGTGGCCGAGCAGCTGATACATCAGCGGCAGATAGAGCCGGCTGCGGGTCCAATCGCTCCACTGCCGGTCGCAGCTCGAGGCAAACCAGACGATCGATCCTTTGCCCCGGCGGCGCTCGATGACCGCCGGCTTGCCGTCCTTGAATCTGGCCAGCACCTGCGCGTCCGCCGCCGGCGTGAGCTGCGTGCAAGCCGAAAAGGAGAGCCGGGCCAGGTCGCCGAGCTGCGGATCGCTGAACGCGGCGAAGATCGGGTGCTTGGAGTCCCACGTCCCCAGGCGCAGCGGCAGGTCGGTCGCATTGGCCACGGCCCCGACGCTTCCCACGCCCAGGCCGGCAGCGGCAATCGCGGCGGTCCGCGGTCCGGTGACGTTTTCGCCGCCGAAGACGAGCAGCCCGCCGCCGGCATCGACGAAGCGGGCTAGCTTGGCGGCGTCGCCGCGGTCCAATTCGCCGACGTCGGCCAGCACGACGACCTGGAACTTGTCCAGCGCCGGCAGGCCGTTTTCCAGGAGGATCGAGTGCGGCTGAAACAGGCTCGCGGCGTCGATTTCTCCCGCCGGCGCCAGCCGCAGCGAGGTATCCAGGAAATAGGTCGCTGCCAGGACCGGCGACTGGGCCGAACGGCCATCGACCAGCAGCACCTGGTAAGGCGGCGACGCCACGAAGGCGACGTGCCGCTGGTTGTCGAGCGCGAGGTCGTCCTCGGTCTCCACCGCCACGGAACCCTGCCAGGCGCCTTCGGCCAGCGGCGGCAGGTCGAAGCGGACCGACTCGCTCGTGCCCGGCTCCAGCTTGACTTGCTCCTTCAGCTCGACCCGCCGACCGCCGCTGGTCAGCGTCAGTTGGATCGGCAATTCTTCGATGGTGAAGATGCCGCCGTTATGCACGGTGACGTGAATGGCGGTCTGCTCCTGCGGCCGCAGCCAGGTGCGCTCGGGCCGGGCCTCTGTGACGGCGATGTTGTTGACCGCCGAGCGGCCCAGGTCGTGCAGGTGCGTAACGACGTCGTCGGGCAGCGAATCGACCTCGCTCCAGGCCAGGCCGCTTTGCTGCAAGTCGGTGAAGATGTGCAGCGTCCGCGGGCCGGCGGGCGACTTGGCCAGCACATCGCGGGCCCAGTCGATCACCGCGCCGTAGTCGGTGCCGCCGGCGCAGACGGCGGGGGCCTGCAGCTTGCCGAGCAGCTCGCTGGGCGAGAGGTCGCGTTTTGGCGAGCGGGAGGCGTCAGCCTCCCGGCGATTATCGGGGGACTCACGTCCCCCGCTCGCCAGATAGCTCCCTGCCAGCGGCCGCACCGCGTGATCGAAGAAGGCCACCTCGAACCGCGTGTTACTGCCCGAAGCGGCAACGATCTCTTTGGCCGCGGCGACGGCTCGCTCGATCAGCCGCTGGCCGTCTGTTTTGACGTCCATCGTGGCCGAGCGGTCGATCAGGATCGCCACGGTCTGCTTCTCGCCGGCGGGCCGGAAGGCCAGCCAATAGGGGCGGGCAAACAGCACAGCCAGCAGGGCCACGCAGGCCAGCCGCAGCGTCAATAGCAGCCACCGCATCACCCGCCGCCGCCTGGCGTTCTGCTGCAGCACCACGCGGAGGAAACGGAGCGTCCCCAGATCGACTCGCTTCGACCTTTGGCGAAAGACGAGATGGATGATGATCGGAATCGCCAGCGCCGCGAGGGCGCCGAGAAAGCCGATCTGGAGGAACGACATAAGGAAAATCTCAAGAACCGAAGAACCGAAGAACCAAGAGGGAGCTGAGTTGCCCCTGTGGTTCTTTGGTTCTTTGGTTCTTCGGTTCTTCGGTATTCATAGTGTTTTGGCCCGCCGCACCAGGTAATCCAACAGCGCCTGGTCCAGCGGGTCGTCGGTCTTCAATTCGACCCGATCGACCGAGCGGTTGCGGCAGTGCGTTTCCAGCTCGCGCCGCCAGGCCTCGACGGCCGCGACGTAGCCGGCGCGGACGCTCTCGGCCTGCGTGACCAGGACTTCGCCGGTCTCCAGGTCGTGAAATTTGCAGTGCCCCTCCAGCGGCAAGTCGCGCTCCCACGGATCCCAGAGGTGGAACACGACCACCTCGTGCTGGGCGAACCGCAGCCGCTCGATGGCCTGCATCAGGGCGTCCAGGTCGTCGAACAGGTCGCTGAGGATGACCACGATTCCGCGATGCGTGCAGAGCTCGGCCGCCTGCTGGAACGCGCGGGCGGTGCTGGCGGTCTGCCGCGGCTTCGTGTTGTGGATGATCCGCAGGATTTCCTGGAGCTGGTGCGGCCGGGCCCGCGGCGGCAGGTGGGCGAGCACTTCGTCGGCCAGCAGAATCAGGCCGACCGCGTCGTGCTGCTTGAGGGCCAGGTGGCCCAGGGCGGCGGCCAGCGCCGCGCCATATTCGAGCTTGCTGATGCCCTTGCTGCGGCAGTCCATCGAGCCGCTGACGTCGAGCAGCAGATACAGGTTCATGTTCGTCTCGGCATCGAACTGCTTCACGTAGAGGCGGTTCTGCCGGGCGAATATCTTCCAGTTGACGTGCCGCAGGTCGTCGCCTTGCGCGTATTCGCGGTGCGAGGCGAACTCGACCGAGAAGCCGACGAACGGGCTGCGGTGCAGTCCGTGCATGAACCCTTCGACGATGCCCTGGGCCCGCAGCTCGAGGTTGTCGAGCCGCGAGAAGAAGACCGGGTCGGCGAGTTGGCGGGGGTCGAAGGACAAGGCAGGGTTCAGGGTTCAGGGTTCAGCGGATTCGCCGGCATCTCTTCGGCGCGCCAGCGTAGGTAGTATTTGCCCTCCGAGCGGCCGGGCGTGCCGCGGTCGCAGGACCAGATCGGCTTGTCGCCGTCCTTGACCTCCATGGCCAGGTTCCCGAAGCGGGCGAAGGCGACCTTGTAGGCCGGCTTGTTCGCCGCCAGGTCGGCATCGATCAGCAGGATCAGCTCGGGATCGGTCGCCAGGCTGAAAGCAAACACCGCTCCCTCGCGGACGATGCCGCTGTCCGGATAGCGGTAGAGCGGGTTGGTCATCAGCCGCAGGTCGCTGGCCTCGGGCTGCGTCGTGATGCGAGCCGTAATTCGCCGCGCGATCTGCCGTAGCTGCACGAGGCGGGCCGTTCGCGTGGCCGCCGGAACGGGCGCGCCGTCCAATTGCTGCCAGGCAATTCCCGGCTCGCCGCTGGTCCACAGCTTCTGGCCCGATTTGCTGGCGGTGACGTCGGGCGCTGTCGCCAGCGAGTGGAATTCGTGCGTCACGAAGCGAACGGTCGCGTCATTGCGGTTGAGGGCCGACCAGATGCTGCCGAAGACCACCGGTCGGCCGTTCTCCGTCCAGAGGAAGATCGAGCCGTGCTGCTGGTTCAGCCGCACGGGGTTGGTATAGAACAGCAGCGGCGCGGGCTCCAGCACCAGCGCCGTTTCTCCGCGGCGCATGTCGATCGAGCCGGCGATTTTCTGATAGACCCGCTGCCACTGCTCGCGCAGGGCTTTGTCTTCCGCAGGAGGAGCCAACGGTTCCGTTTGGGCGAGGGCACTACGCAAAAGGACGAACCAGAGGAAACAACCAAGCGAGAATCTCGCACAGAGGCACAGAGGCACTGAGGAAGAGCGTGCACAGCTCATCTCTGCGCCTCGGCGCCTCTGTGTGAGTATTTGAGAGACGAACGTCACGGCTGGGCCTCCCCCGCGAGCGGCGCGCGAGCCGTGGAAAAGAACGTCCAGGTCGGGAACGGCGCCTCGGTGCCATTCACCCAATCGACCTGCCAAACTTCGGTGTCAACGTAGGCCAGCCTCACCTCGCAGCAGGTCATCCGAACCGGAGCGAAGTGCCACCGCGGCTTGTCGCTCTGGCCATCGCTGCGAATTTCCAAAAGGAGCAGCACGTCCGGATTGGTGCCGTTGGTCGAGAACGCGAAGACGGCTCCCTGGTATTCCTTGGAGTCCGGGTCGTCGAATTCGACCAGCGGCGTCGTTAACAGCCGCATCTCTTGGCGAGTATTGTTCTTTGGGCTGGTGACGATGCGGGCAGAGAACTTGCGCGCCAGCTCGCGCCCCTGACGCTTCCGCTGCAGGCTGCCTTCGGCCGGCGACGGCGCGCCAGCCAGCGCCCGGACCTCGATTCCGGCTTCCTTCGTTCGAAACCGGCGGCCGCCTGGCCACTCCACGTTGAGCAGGTCGGGCGAAGCAGACGCAAAGCAGCATTGCCACGAAGACGAAGGCGCCTTCGCATCGCCGTACTCGACCGCCTCGATTTTCTGAAATGCGACGGGACGCCCCTGGACCGTCCAGAGCCACATCGTAGCGTCGATGAACCGCCGCGGCTGATCGTCGTACCGAAAGACCGGGTTCTTCACCAGGTCCGGCATTTTGCCCGCGGAGATCGTCAGCTTTGTTTGCCCGGCGAGCCCCCGCATCTGTTCGAGCAATTCCGCGCGGACGCCGTCGGTGCGTTCGTCGCCGCGCGCGCCAAGCGCGCAGACCGCGATCGCAGCGAGCGCGAGCAACGTGCTGGAGCAGCGCAGGCTCACCGCTTAGTTCTCCTCCACGGGCACGAGCTTCAGCAGCCGTTCGACCAGCACGTCGGCGTCGAGGTTATCGGCGCGGGCGTGGAAGTTGAGCACCAGGCGGTGCCGCAGCACCGGCGCGGCGACGGCCTGGATGTCGGCGAAATCGACGTGGTATTTCCCGGCCAGGATCGCGCGGGCCTTCGCGCCGAGCACGAGATACTGCGAGGCTCGCGGGCTGGCCCCGTACGACAGGTACTTGTGCACGGCATCCAGGCCCTTGGCCCCGGAGCCGGTCGAGCCGGGCCGCGTCGCAGCGACGAAGCGGGCCGTATAGCGGACGACGGATTCGGCAATCGGCACGCCGCGGACCAGTTCTTGGAGCCGCAGCACCTCGTCGGCGCCCAGGCATTTGTCGGCGTGGGCGGTGAGCGTGCTGGTCGTGCCCTTGATGATCTGCACCTCTTCATCGACGGTCGGATATTTGACCCGGACGTTGAACATGAAGCGGTCGAGCTGGGCTTCGGGCAGCGGGTAAGTGCCCTCCATCTCGATCGGGTTTTGCGTGGCGACGACGAAGAACGGCGGCTTGAGCTTGTAGGTTTCGCGGCCGACGGAGACCTCGCCCTCCTGCATGGCTTGGAGCAGCGCCGCCTGTGTTTTCGGCGGCGTGCGGTTGATCTCGTCGGCCAAGAGGAAGTTGGTGAAGACCGGCCCTTGCATGAACGAGACGCGGTGCTTGCCGGTCGCCTGGTCCTCTTCCATCACATCGGTGC
>DASRJB010000237.1:0-4283 GCA_035649715.1 Pirellulaceae bacterium | reverse complement strand
GTTGTCTTCACCAGCGACAACGGCCCCTGGCTGACGCAGGGCGAGCAAGGCGGATCCGCCGGGCTGCTCAAGGACGGCAAGGGATCAACCTGGGAAGGCGGCATGCGCGAACCGGCGATCGCCTGGCGTCCCGGGACCGTGCCGGCCGGCGTGGTTTCGAGCGAACTCGCCAGCACGCTCGACCTGCTGCCGACGTTCTGTGCCCAGGCGGGGATCGAAGCCCCGAAAGATCGCCCACTCGACGGCTACGACATCACGCCGGCCCTGGCCGGCGGCAAGAGTCCGCGTAACGAGATGTTTTACTATCGCGGCTTCGACCTGATGGCCGTCCGGATGGGCCCTTGGAAGGCTCACTACATGACGCAGACGGGCTACGGCCAGGCAACGCCCGAGCGTCCCTTTCCGCCGCTGCTCTTCAATCTCGAAGTCGATCCGGGCGAGCAGTTCGACCGGGGGTCAAGAATTTCGGACGTGCTGGACCAGATTCGGACGCTCGTCGAGAAGCACAAAGCGGGAATGCAGCCGGCGGCTTCTCAGCTGGAGTTGTGATCGCTGCCCAGCGCCTTTGCAATTCTTGACTTTATATGTACAGTTGCTATAATTGGCGGTTTGGCTGGGCCTCGTCGTGGAATCGGCGGGTGACGTTCCTTGACAATTCGGTCGTGAAGCAGGTTCTGGAAACCCTGGCGCATAATGCGCATAATCGCTGAGCCGGTTTTGTGAATGCAACGTTTGATGGCGCATGAGCTTGCGGCGAAAAACGCCGCTAGAAAAAATCCGGCGAGTATGCGCGCATGGCCACGGCGCCTTCGCCCAATTGGCGCGCATAATGCGCATAATCCCTGGACGGCATTTTTTGCCGTAAGCGCCAGCGGCGTCATGGGTTGCCTCGAAAACTGCCGCTCGAAGAAATGTTCGAGTATGGGCGCATTGCCCACCCCGGCCGGCCAGGGGCCGGGGATAGGCGGGTTAGGCGAGCCGGACGCGGCGGATGCCGTGCGTGACGAGCCACTGCAAGAACTGCTCGTGGTACTCGGTCAGCTCGATCTCGGCCTTATTCTCGGCATCCAGGGGCGAGACGACATAGACGACGCCCTCGTCGAGCCAGCTGCGGGCGTCGTCG
This sequence comes from Pirellulaceae bacterium, assembly GCA_035649715.1. Taxonomy (GTDB): domain Bacteria; phylum Planctomycetota; class Planctomycetia; order Pirellulales; family Pirellulaceae; genus CAYLLN01. Next base: position 3,160 of record DASRJB010000237.1, on the reverse strand, counting down.
GGATCGATCCAGTATTCCCCCTCTCCGAGATCAGCCGGCGCATCGCGCTCGCCCGGCGGCGTCATGAAGAACGGAATCTCCATGCGAAACCGGTCCGGCAGCGCCAGCGGCGGAGCAGCGGGCTGGTCGAGAGAGGTGACAGTCACGGGAGGGTTCAAGGTTCAGGGGTTAGAGTTCAGAGGTTAGAAGTTAGACCAATTGCGGGCTGTTGATAATTGTACTGAGTACTGAGCCTGACCTCTGACCTCTATCCCTTCGCATACGGATTGATCGCCAGCCGCTTGCCGATTTCGCCTTTGAGGCGAGTAAGAACGGAGGCCTTGTCGGTCTGGCTGAGGATTTTTTTGGCGACGGACTTGGGGCTTTCGCCGCCCCAGCTCGCGCCGTGCTCGAAATAATACTGGGCGGCCTGGCCGACGATGTACGAGCCGAAGCCGCCGGCGAGGCCCTGCGGCACCGCGGTGAGCAGCGTCGATTTGCCGAAGGTCAGCCCCTTGAGCAGCGACATGAGGGCGGTCGAGGCGACGACGCTGACCGTCATCAGGCCTGCGGCCTGGGCGATCGAGGCCGCCAGCCGCGAGGCGTGCGTGCGAGACATTTGCAGACCATAGACGGCCGCCAGCGTGCCGATCATAGCGGCGTCGATGGCCGTGCCGCCGACCACGTCGGCGATCGGCACCGGGTTGAGGCCCACGCCGATGACCTTGAGCGTGGCGTAGCTCCAAATCACCTGCTGGGCTCGCGAGTTGCGGAGCTGCACGCGGAGCGCCGCGACGCGGTCGCTCTTGTCGGCGGCATAGAGCGCCGCGTTGAGCGCGATCAGCGACAGCCCCTCACGGTCGAGCAGCTCCAGGACCAGGGCCTTGAGCTCGGCGACGTCGGGCGGCGGCTTGCGCCACTCGCTGCGCTCGCTGCCATTGGCCGCCTGAATGACGTACTCCCGTTCGCGCGGATCGGCCGCCGCGGTGATGACGTGCTCCGGCGGCACGACATCGCGGAGCCGCTGGTTGCGGATCACCGCCAGCAGCTTATCGCGCTGATCGGGGGAATAGAGGTCGAGCTTGTTGAGGACGACGACCAGCGGCTTGTGGAACGCGGCTAATTCGACGAGGGAGGTATGCTCGGTTTCGTTGAGGTCGGAATCGGTGACGAACAGCACGAGGTCGGACCGCTGGGCCGCCTCGCGGGCCATTTCGCCGCGCGGGCCGCCGCCGACCTCGTTGATCCCGGGCGTATCGACCAGCACGACTTGCGAGTCGCCCAATCCCGGCAGCGTGTAGCCCGTGCCGTCCCAGGCCACGTGCCAGACTTCGCGGGTCCAGCCGCCGCGGACATCGACGCTGGCGACTTCGCGGCCGACGAGGGCGTTGATGAGGGCGCTTTTGCCGGTGCTGATCTCGCCGAAGATGACGATCTCGACCCGGCCGCTGGTCAGCTTGTCGTGCATCTGCCGCAGGCCGGCCAGCTCGGCCCGCAGCTTCGCCTTCTCCTCGTCCGAGCATTGCCGCACGCGATCGAGCGTCTGCTCGACGGCGGCGAGGGCCTGGGCGTAGGAGTCGTCGGGAGGCAAGAGGTCAGAGGTCAGGAGACAGGTGGCAGGGGACAGGAGACAGAGGTTGGTACCTGGTAGTTCGTACTGAGGACGACGTACTTGTGTGCCCGGCGGACGCCACTGGAGTATATTGCACGCTGCCATCTGTGGCGGCAGGAGTCCGGTTATGACTCGATATCATTGGCTCGTTCTCGGTCTGCTGATTGGCGCCGCCAGTTCTGCGACGGCCGCTGACCCCATCACAGTTGAACAGCCCAGAATCCGCGCCGCGATCGAAAAGTCGCTGCCGCTATTGACCAAGGGGGCGGTCGGCCATCGCGAGAGCCGCACTTGTTTCGCCTGCCATAGCCAGGGGCTGCCCGTGCTGGCGCTGACGGCTGCCAAGAGCAAGGGATTTGCCATCGACGACGAGGAGTTGAAGAAGCAACTGGCTCACACGGCAAAATTCCTGGCGGGCAACCGCGAGAATTATCTCAAGGGCCAGGGCCAGGGCGGACAGGCCGACACCGCCGGTTACGCGCTCTGGACGCTGGCCGCCGGCGGCTGCTCGCCCGACGAGACGACCGGCGCGGTCGCCGAGTACCTGCTGCAGCGTCATCAGGATCGCGACCACTGGGGCAATACTTCCAAGCGCCCGCCGACGGAGGCCACGCCCTTCACCACGACCTACGTCGCCCTGTACGGGCTCAACACCTTTGGCACGACCGAGCAAGCCGAGCGGATCGCCAAGCGCAAGCAGCAGGCCCGCGAATGGCTGCTCAAGACGCCGGCGCAGGACAACGAAGAGCGGGTGTTCCGGCTGTGGGGCTTGGAGGCAGCCGCAGCGCCGGCCGAAGAAATTGCCGCGGCGGCCAAAGAATTGATGGCGAAGCAGCGCGCGGACGGCGGCTGGGCGCAGCTCGACAGCGGCGAGCCGGCCTCTGCGATCGAGTCCGACGCCTACGCCACCGGCACCGCCCTCGTCGCGCTGCACGAGGCGGGCGGGATGGCGACGAGCGACGCCGCCTTTCAGCGCGGGCTCGCCTACCTGCTGAAGGAGCAGCAAGACGACGGCTCGTGGCGCGTCACGACCCGCAGCAAGCCGATCCAAGCCTACTTCGAGACGGGCTTCCCGCACGGGAAAGACCAGTTCATCTCGACCGCCGCCAGCAGCTGGGCCACCTGGGCGCTGGTCTTGGCGTACGAACAGTAGCTCGCACGGTAGGCGTTGTGAATGCTTCGCAGCGGCGGGCGCGAGGGCCGGACAATAGCGAATGGGTTACTCGCCCGCTTACTCCTGGTTCGTACTCGCGCTGCTCACGCTGTTGAACGTTGTCAATTTCGTCGACCGGCAGCTGGTCGCCAGCCTGCAAGTGCCGCTCAAGGCGGACACGCAGCTGCAGCTCGACGACCTCAAGATCACGCTGCTGGCCGGGTATGCCTTTGCCGTGGTCTATGCCGTTGCGGGCCTGTTCCTCGGGACGGTCGCCGACCGCGCTAGCCGCCCGCGATTGATTGCGGCGGGCCTGCTCGTGTGGAGCGCGATGACCGCGGCCAGCGGGCTGGCGCAGTCGTTCTGGCAGCTGGCGGCGCTCCGCGTCTTCGTCGCCATCGGCGAAGCGACGCTGA
>DASRJB010000236.1:0-2391 GCA_035649715.1 Pirellulaceae bacterium | reverse complement strand
CGACCTGATCGAAGAGACGCTGACCACGGGCGTTGACGGACGCTACGAATTTCGCGGGATCGATCCGACGAGCGAGTGCCGGGTGTGGGCCGGCCGCGAGGGCGCGTTCAGCCACGGAGTGAGCGTCGTCAAGGGCGACCGGCCGGCGCTGATGCTCAGCATCAGCCCCACGAATGCGGTCCGCCTGAGCGGGCGGGTGCTGGTGGCGGGCGGCAAGCCGGCCAGCGGGGCAAAGCTCGAAGTCTGGCGGCAGCCCTGGATGCCCCCGGGCAACGAGCCCGAGCCGGAGCGTGTGGCTCTTCCCGAGGCCACGGAGATGTCCACCGACAACGAGGGCCGCTTCACATCGCCGCCGCTGCCGCCGACAGCCGCCTATCGCGTGTCGCTGGCCGATCCGCGGTATGAGCCGGCGCACAGCGCGTGGGCCGATGCCGCTAGCGGCAAAGAATTGCCGCCCGCAGAGCTGCTCGCGCGCACGCTCGGCGAGCATCTGGGCCTCGTGCGCGACGCCGCGGGAAAGCCCGTGGACGGCGCACTCGTCGAATTCCGCGGCGGGCGAAGTCGCGTCTCGGCCCGCACCGACGCGGCCGGCAAATTCAGCCTGAAGCCCGCGCCGGATGGGCCGGGGCTGCTGTTCGTCGCGCAGCGCGGCTACTGGTTTCATGGGCAGCGGATCGAGTCGCTCGGCGCACCGGTGGAAGTGCGCCTGGCAGGACTGGGCGAGGCGTATGACCAGCCATTGCGTCCGGCCCCGCCCACCACCCCGCAGGCCGAGCGGCAGAAAATTGCCCAGCAGCTGTTTGACGAGCTGATCAAGGCCGCGGCCACCGATCTGACGGGCGACACGCGGCTGCGCGTGCTCATGAAGTGGGCCGAGGTGAATCCGGCCGCGGCCATCGAGTTCGTGACGAAAAAGCCCTCGCTGATCGCCATGAACAACGACGGCGTCCGCTTTGAGGCGGCGAATTCGCTGCTGCACACCGCCCCCGACGACGCGCTCGAAATCATCGAAGCGATGGGCAGCGGCCACATGCCCGTGCTGATGTATGTGCGTCTGGCCGCCGCCCTGCCCAAGGAAAACCGCCAGCGAAAGCTCGAACTCCTGGCCGAGGCGAACGTCAAGGCCCAGGCCATCAAGGAGCCGGGCTTCCGCCTGATCTCGATCGCGCAGGTTGCCGAAGCCCTGCTCGACCTGGGTGAGAAGGAGCGCGGCACGAAGCTGCTGACGGAAAATCTGGAGACCGCGCGCAAGCTCAACCGCTCTGGCTACGACGCCTATCTGCGGGGCTCCTTCGCCGAAGAGCTCTCGCAGGTCGATTTGGACGCGGCGCTGGCCCTCGTGAACGAGATCACGGACCACTTTGAAAAGACGCGGCACCTGGCGAACATCGCGCAGGAGATGGCCGGCGTCAGGCCCGCCGAAGCCGAAAAAATCCTGGTGAATCTTGAGCCGCCGCCCAAAGATTCGCGATTGATCGATCAGAGGGACCACTACATCACGATCGCCTCGTATCGCATGGCCCCGGTCGATCTGCCGCGGATCAAACGGCTGGTGGACTCGATGACCGATCCGTTTCATCAGGCCCATGCCCGCGGGGTCATGGCCGTCGCGCTGGCCAAGACTAATGCCAAGGAGTCGCGCGAGCTGATCCGCTCGGCGTTCGACGCGCTCGACGCCGCCGCGGCCAAGAAGCCCAGTGAGCTGCCCGTCTCTACCGGCAACTTTGGTAACATCGGCGGCTGGCTGGTGCTGCACGCCCAGCGGATCGACCCCGAGCTGGCCGCTGAGAGCCGCTGGCGACTGCTGCGCCTGTTGCCGGAGGAGGCCTCGGCCGATCCACAGTATCGCTGGCGCGATACCGAGGCGATCAGCTCGGCGGCGATGTTCATCGCCGAGATCGATGCGCCGCTGGCCCGCGAGCTGCTGACGCGGCTGGACGGCGATTTGCAGCTCACCATTTCTGGCAGCAGTCGCACGTGGTTGCCGGCGTGGGGCCTGGTCGATCCGGCCGAAGCCGTGCGGCGGGCGGCCGGGCTGGGCGACGAGCGGATTCGAACCAACGCGAAGACCACGCTGTTATCGGCAGTAGCGGCCACGGGCGAAGTCCGCGAGCAGCTGCTGCACTATCAGGCCGGCCTGTGGCGGATCGACGTCGAGGACATCGATCACTGAGGATTCGCGGCAGCTCACTTTTTCAAAGCTTCGGCGACGAACTCGAACAGGGCCTTCGTCGCCGGATCGTCGGGCAAGCCCAGGTCGGCGTTGATCTTGGTGTGCGTGGTCTCCCGGCCGCCAAACACCCTGACGGGCACGCCCGCCTCCTTGAGCACGTTGCCCAGACGCTGCGCCTGAGCACTGGTGTCGGGATGCTCGGCGACGTGCAGGACCAG
>DASRJB010000235.1:0-2429 GCA_035649715.1 Pirellulaceae bacterium | reverse complement strand
AGGCTGGCCGATATTTCGGCCAAGGGCCTGACATTCGCCCGCCAGCGGGCTTCGGAGGCGAGCGTGAAGATCCAGACGCTCGAAACCGACCTGGAGGAAGACCCGTTTCCCGCCGGGCCGTGGGACGTAATCCTCAGCGTCTGCTATCTGCGGCGCTCTCTGTATGCCGTTTTTCCGACGGTGCTGGCGCCCGGCGGAACCCTGGCCGTCGTGCAGCCGACGATGACGAACCTGACGCGGCATCCCAAGCCGCCGGCCGACTATTTGCTGAACGACGGCGAACTTCCGAGCCTCGTGAGGGGTCTGGAGGTTGTTTATTATGAAGAAGGCTGGCTCGCCGACGACCGGCACGACGCGGTGCTGGTAGCCAAGGTCCCAATCTGAAATCTGCAATCTGAAATCTGCAATCCATGAAGCTTCTCCGCGTCGGCGCGGCCGTCCTCAACCAGACGCCCCTCGATTGGGACGGCAACCGCGCGCGGATCTCCGGGGCCATCGAGTCGGCTCGCGCTGCCGGCGTCAGTCTGCTCTGCCTGCCCGAGCTGTGCATCACCGGCTACGGCTGCGAGGATGCCTTCCACGCTCCCGGCACGCAGCAGATCGCCCTGGAGGTGCTCCGCGAGCTGTTGCCGCAGACTCGCGGTATGGTCGTCTCGCTCGGCCTGCCGCTGCTCTATCACGGCTCGCTGTTCAACACCGCCTGCATCGCGGTCAATGGCAAGCTCTTGGGCTTCGTCGGCAAGCAGAACCTGGCGGGCGAAGGCATTCACTACGAGCCGCGATGGTTCAAGCCCTGGCCGAAGGACGTGCAGGTGGAAGTGCCCATCGGAGAGGGACTTTACCCGCTGGGCGACCTGGTGTTCGACTGCGGCGGCGTGCGATTGGGATTCGAAATCTGCGAGGACGCCTGGGTCGCGGACCGCCCGGGCGGGCAGCTAGCTCGGAAAGGCGTCGATCTGATCCTCAACCCCAGCGCCAGCCACTTTGCCTTCGGCAAGCACGAAATCCGCAAGCGGTTCGTCACCGAGGGCTCGCGGGCGTTCAACACGGGTTATCTCTACGCGAATCTCCTGGGGAACGAATCGGGGCGGGCGATCTACGACGGCGACGCGATGATCGCCGCGGCCGGCAAGCTGGTCGTCACCGGGCCGCGGTTCTCCTATGCCGACTGGCACGTGACGCACGCCGTGCTCGACATCGACGCGATCCGCATGTCCCGCGCCCGCACCGGCAGCTTCCGCCCGACGATTCGCAGCGACACCTCCGACACAATCGGCTGCTCGTTCGATTTTCCGGAGCTCAAGCCCGAGAAGGCTGCGTTCTCGCAGGCCGCCTGGGAATCGTCGCCGCACATCAAGGAAGAAGAGTTCACGCGGGCCGTGTCGCTGGCCCTGTTCGATTACGTCCGCAAGAGCCGCTCGCAGGGTTTCGTCGTGTCGCTGTCGGGCGGGGCCGATTCCGCCGCCTGCTCGTACCTCTCGGCGAAGCTCGTCGATTTCGCCCTGGCCGACATCGGCCGCGAGCGCCTGCTGCAGAAGCTGCGACACATCAAGTCGCTGGAGCAAGCCGCCGATGCCAAGGCGATCGTCAAGAGGCTCCTGGCCTGCGTCTATCAGGCGACGCGCAACAGCGGCGACGTGACCCGCACCGCGGCCCGCGCGGTCGCCCAGTCGCTCGGCGCGGAATACTTTGAGTTCGACGTGGACGCCGTCGTGCAGAACTACATCGGCCTCGTCTCGCGCGGCATCGGCCGCGAACTGGATTGGAAGACCGACGACGTGGCGCTGCAAAACATCCAGGCCCGCGGCCGAGCCCCGAGCGTCTGGCTGCTGGCGAATCTGCGCAGCGCTCTGCTGCTGGCCACGAGCAACCGCTCGGAGGCCGCCGTGGGCTATGCCACGATGGACGGCGACACCAGCGGCGGCCTCTCGCCGATCGCCGGCATCGACAAGGCCTTTATCCGCCGCTGGCTACAGTGGGTGGAGAAGCTCGGGCCGGATGGGATCGGCCCGCTGGCCGAGTTGGCAGTTGTCAACGAACAAGCGCCGACGGCCGAGTTGCGGCCGCCGTCGGCCAAACAAACCGACGAAGACGACTTGATGCCCTATGAGCTGCTGGACGCCATTGAGCGGGCAGCCATTCGCGACAAGCAATCGCCGGTCGAAATCTTGCAACTGATGGCGGCCGAATTCCCGCAGTACAGTCGGCCGCAGCTGGGCCAGTGGATCGAGCGGTTCTTCCGACTGTGGTGCCGCAACCAGTGGAAGCGCGAGCGCTATGCCCCCAGCTTCCACCTCGACGACGAGAATCTGGATCCCAAGACCTGGTGCCGGTTCCCGATTCTATCGGGCGGCTACGAGCGCGAACTGGCCGAGTTGCGGAAACTGGCGGCCAATTAGGCCTCCTCGTTTAACCCGTAGCCAAAGGCG
>DASRJB010000234.1:0-5497 GCA_035649715.1 Pirellulaceae bacterium | reverse complement strand
CTGGCCCAGCCCGCCGATTACGAGGGGCTCATGAAGCTGGTGATCGACAGCTTCGAGCCCATCACGTGGCAGAAGAAGCTCGACGCCCGCATCGGCCCGCTCAACGGCCGCGATTGGCGCCAGCGGTGGCAGGCTCGCTTGCGGAACATCTTCGCGACCCAGATCGTGCTGGTCGGCCAGTGCGACGGGCAGCTGGCGGCGATGGCCAGCGGCACGATCGATCGAGAAGCGGCGCTGGGGTTCATCGACGTGCTCTGTGTAGGCCGAGAATTCCAGGGCCAAGGCCTGGGCCGCGAGATGCTGCGGGCGATGCTGGACCACTTCCGGGCGGAAGGCAGCCAGTACGTGAACCTCGACTGCCTGACCGACAACGAAACAGCCAACGCCCTCTACCAGAGCGAAGGCTTCGAAGAAGTCGCCCGGCACATCCGGTGGTTCCGGAAGATCTGACGCAAAGCCGCGACCAGTGGTCGCGGTCTACCTAATGCACCGCGACCACTGGTCGCGGCTTTGAGAGGTCAGTCCCACCACCAGCGGTCGGGTTTGGCCGACGCCGAGGTCGTTCGGGTTGCGGCCAGGGCCGACTCGACTTGAGTTCGCTCCAGGACTGCCCAGGGATCGACTTCGACGCCGCCCGAGACGCTGATGATCGTCTGCCGGCCTTTGCGAACGAGGCTGGCCCGCGAATCGATCGTCCGCGGCGCGTGCTGCTCGGCGACCGGCAGCTGCTTCCCATCGAGCAATAGCCCCAGGTCGCAGCCGGAGCGGGCCGGCAGGTCTTCCTTGACCAGCAGCGCCGCGACGACGGCCAGGTCCATGCAGTTGCGGAGCTCGGCAAAGATCGGCAGCTTCGCCGCGAGGCCCGCGTACTTGGCCGTCATCAGGTCGGCCCATTTTTTCGAGAGCGAGCCGTCGCTATGCCGGACCGCGATCACGCGGCCCTTGTTTCCCTGAACGCCGTCCTCCGCGAGCGTCTGCACGCCCGCTCCCTGCAGTTGCCAGGCGAGTCCGTCTTCGTCCTTGAGCAGCGGCTCGTAGTGCGCCGCCATCCACCACCGCGGCATGGCGTTCTTCGGCGCGGGCACGGCCGGATCCTGGAGCATTTCGAGATAGCTCGGCAGCCCCTCGACCGGCGCGGGCTCGAAATTCATGCCCAGGCGCTTCATCACAAAATCAGCCGCCACCAGCACGCGGGCGAAATGCGTGCCGGGGGCGACGCCGCTGATGAGCACCTGCTGCGGCCCCATCGCCGCTTCCAGCCGGGCGACGGTCGCCTCGTCGGGCTGGCCGGAATGGCTCGCCAGGGCGCGGGTGTAACGCGTCAGGCCCTCTTTCGTCGGCTCGATCGAGCAGGTAATCGCACCGCCGCTGGCCCGCTGCTGCATCGCCGCCCGCAGTGCGACGAGCAGGTCGTCGAGCTGGAGCACCGGCTGTCCGCTCGTTTTGCCCACTGCGGTAGCCTGCTCGTCGATCCGCCAGGCTTCCGCCGGACCGGCCAGGACGATGTCGCGCTGGTCCGGATAGACCAGCACGTATTCGACGCGCGTCAGCCCGGCCAGATTCTGCAAATCGTCGGTGATGGGCTTCCCGGTTTTCCGCAGCCGGTCCAGCTCGGCCGAGAGCCCTTTGAGCGAAACTTTGCGCAGCGTGCTCGCCTGCGGCATTTCGCGGCTCGGCGGCAACTGGGCTTTTAGCCGTGCGTCGCGCAGCAGCCCCAGCTGGTCCACATTACTGCGCGAGACGACGCCCTGCGCGTCGATCGAGACGCCGCCGACGCCGCCATTGGGCCCGACAACCGGAATGAAGCCGATGACGAACGGCCGCTGCTGGGTGAACGCCACCGCGCCCCCCTGGCCGGCAGCGGGCCGCGGAACCAGCAGAGATACACTCAGGACGCACCAGCAGGCGATAGCCCACTGGCAGGGGCGATACGGCAGACACATAACGGCCTCCTCGTTCCAGATCGAGCCATTGCCCCTGGCGTCAATCAACTGGCCGGTCGCCGCGGAGTCTCAAGGAGGCCAACAAGATGCGGGTGGCGGCGAACGTTCAGCTCGGTCCTCATTATCGCGAATGAATTCCCGGTTGCAACGTGGCACGGTACGATACGTGCGAAGGGAGCCATTCGATGAAGTTGATTCGCACCATCCTGACGCTCGCTGCGGTTGCGGCCGTGGCGACTCCGCTGGCAGCAGCTGACGCCCGCATTGCAATTATCGATGTGGGCGGCGGGCAGACGATGGCCGCCAGATGCGATGCCGCGGGCACGATCCACGTCGTCACCCAGACGCCCGGCGGGCCGCAGTACGCTCGTTCCACCGACGGCGGCGAGAGCTTCAGCCAGCCGCTGCCCGTGGTCAGTGCCAAAGCGCGGCAGCCAGGGCTGGAATATACGGTTTGGGACGTGGCCGTGACCAAGGAGGGCGGCGTTCACGTGGCCTTGGGCACGAACGCCTGGAAGCTGAAGCTGCCGAAGGAGGAGTGGGCCTTCTTCTACGCGCGGCTGGAACCGGGGGCCCAGGCGTTCGCGCCGGTGGTGAACATCAATCGCAAGCCGAGCGAGGGATTTTCGCTGGCGGCGGACGATTCGGGCAACGTGACCGCCTGCTGGATGTCGGGCAAGCTCTACGCCAATGTCTCGCACGACGGCGGCCGGACGTTCGGCCCCACCGTCGAGATAGATCCGTCGTTTGACCCCTGCGACTGCTGCACGACGAGCGCGACCTACGCCGCCGACGGCCGCCTGGCCCTGCTCTATCGCGAAGAGACAAACAACGAGCGGAACATGTTCCTCGTGCAGTGGGACCAGAAGCAGAACGTGGCGACGCGAACCCGCGTCAGCACGACGCCCTGGAATATCGATGCCTGCCCGATGACCTATTACTCGATCGTGCCGCAGGGGGACGGCTTCGTCGCCGCCTGGCCGACCAAGGGCGAAGTCTACTGGGCCCGGCTCGATGGCCAAGGCACGCTGCAGTCGCCGGGCGAGATCAAAACGCCCGGACAGTCCGGCATGCGAAGCGGCGTGCTGACACTCACCGACACCAGTGGCAACACGCTTGTCGCCTGGAAGAAGGCCGAGCAGCTCGGCTGGCAGCTGTACGACGCCCAGGGCCGCGCGTCGGGTAAAACCGCTTCCGCCAAAAGCCGTGGCAGCGGCGCGGCGGGCGTGGTCAGCAAGGATGGGCGATTTCTGCTGTTTCCGTAGCCGAGTTGATCGGGACCAGGCAGATGGATGCGCTCCTGTTGATCGACGGCTACAACCTGCTGCATAGCGCCGGCGTCTTCGTTGAGTCCGGCCCGCCGACGCTGGAGCGTTCGCGGGCGGCGCTCTTGGATGCGCTACTGGAGCGCCTTCCGGCGAAGCTGGCGGCGCGGACGATCGTCGCGTTCGATGCCGAGGGAGCGCCGCCCGGATTGCCGCGGGAAATCTCGCATCGCGGGCTGGCCGTGCGGTTTGCCCGCCGCGGCCGCTCGGCCGATGAATTGCTGGAGGAACTGATTGCGGCAGCCGCCGACCCGCGGAACGTGACGGTCGTGTCGAGCGACCACCGCGTGCAGCGGGCCGCACGGCAGCGGGGGACGGCGTTCATCGACAGCGAGCGCTGGTGGCACGAGCTGCGCCAGCACTCCGCCGCAGCCGATCCGACTGACGAGAAGTCCGCCGCGCCGCCAGGCAACCCGTTTCCGCCCGGGTATGCCCGCGACTTGTTCCGGTAAGCCGGCACGTCGAACTTGACCATCCAGGGCGCGGTTGCCAAACTGGAACGAGCCCGCCAACGATCCCGCCTGCTTTCGCCCGCCTGGAATGTCCTTGAGGAACAGCAATATGCTTGCTCGCCGCCTGGTTCTGGTTTCGCTCTGCGCCTTCGCCGCCCTGACTCTGGCGGGCCGCTCGCGGGCCGACAACTGGCCGCAGTGGCGGGGCGTCCGCGGCGATGGAGTGTGCGACGAAAGAAACGTCCCGATCCGTTGGAGTAAAACCGAAAACGTGCTGTGGCGCTTGCCGCTGCCGGGGCCGGCCGGGGCGACGCCCGTCGTGTGGGGCGAGCGGATTTTCCTGACCAGCGTCGCCGGCCCGGAGAAGTCGGACCTGGTGCTGCTTTGCGTCGGCGCGGGCGGCCAGCCGCTCTGGCAAGAGACCATTGCCCGCGGCAGCAAGGACGTCCGCAACGATGAGGGCAACTACGCTTCGCCCTCTCCATCGACCGACGGCAAGCACGTGTGGGCCTTCTTCGGCACGGGCGACCTGGCGTGCTTCACCGTGGAAGGCAAGCCGGTCTGGCACTGCAACGTCCAGGAGCGGTTTGGCAAGTTCAACATCCAGTTCGGCATGGCCAGCACGCCCGTGCTCGACCGTGGCCGGCTGTATTTGCAGCTGATTCACGGTGATGGAAATCCGGCGACGCGCGAGGCCCGCGTGGTCTGCCTCGACGCCGCCAGCGGCGACACGATCTGGCAGACCGAGCGGCCCAGCGACGGCCGGCAAGAGTGCGAGCACAGCTACGCCTCGCCGGTGCTCTACCGCGACGCCGCGCGGTCGTTTCTGGTGACGCACGGGGCCGATTACGTCGTCGCCCACGACCTGGCCGACGGCCGCGAGCTGTGGCGCTGCGGCGACCTCAACCCCAAGGGGCAATACAACAACACGCTGCGGTTCGTGGCCTCGCCGGTCGCCGTGCCGGGGCTGATCGTGGTCCCGTCAGCTAAGAAGCTGGGTATGCTCGGCCTCATGCCCGACGGCAGCGGCGACTTGACCGACAACCTGGCGGCGACCTATTGGCGGTGGACGAACAACACGACCGACGTGCCCTCGCCGCTGGTCGCCGGCGACTTGCTCTATGTCTGCAAGGAAGGCGGCGAATTGCTTGTAGCGGAGGCCAAGAGCGGCGAGATCGTTTATCTGGAGCCGACGACCCGCGACCGCCACCGGGCCTCGCCGGTCTTTGCCGACGGCCACGTCTATCTCAGCGCCCGCAACGGCACGATCACGGTCGTCAAAGCCGGCCGCAAGTTCGAGATCGTGGCCAAAAACGAGCTGGGCGAATCGACTTCCGCCTCACCCATCTTTGCCAACGGCCGGCTGTACGTCCGCACGTTCGACGCCCTGTATGCGATCGGCAAGTGATCGCGGCGTATAATGGACGCATGAACCGCAAGATGCTGGGTCTGGCCGCCGTTCTGCTGCTCGTCATCGGCGTCATCGTCGCGGTGCAGCAGCCGGAAGGCGGCGCGGCATTTGCCGGGGCGTGCGTCCGCGTGGGCCTGGTGCTGTTGGCCATCTGGCTGGCGCTGCCGCAGGTGACGCGCTTCTGGAACCAGACGCCCAAGTGGCTGCTGGTGGCGGCTGCTATCGCACTTGTCGTGTGCGTGATTCATCCGCTGTACGCGCTGGTGGCGATTCCGCTAATGGGGTTGCTCTGGTTCCTGGGGCCGAAGGTGATGTCGCTGTGGAAGCCCAAGGCACCCGGCGGCCCGCCCGCGAAATCGGCTTCGC
>DASRJB010000233.1:0-6975 GCA_035649715.1 Pirellulaceae bacterium | reverse complement strand
GATCCGCCGGGCGACCGTCGGTAGTCCTCACGCTCCGCGTGAAGAAGTCCGCTCGCGGAGCGAGCGGTCTGCACCAGGCTCATTCCGCCGGCATTTGAGACCGGTTGGCGACGCGAAGGCGGACTTGCACCGGGCGTCCGTTGCGGAGCAGGCGGACTTCGACTTCCTTGTTGACGGGCGTGAGGCTAACCAGGTTGATCAGGTGCATGTCGTCCTCGATCCGCGTGCCGTCGAATTCCACAATGACGTCGCCGATCAGGATGCGGGCCAGCTCGGCGGGCGAGTTGCGGGTGATGCCGCTGACCCGCGCGCCTTGCGGCTGGGCAAAGCTCGCGTCCAGCCGCACGCCCAGATAGGACCGCTGCACGACGCCGTGCTCGACGAGCTGGCCGGCGATGGTCATCACCATGTTGATCGGGATGGCAAAGCCGACGCCTTCGTTGGCGCCGCTGGAGCTGGCGATGGCCGTGTTGATGCCGATCAGCTCGCCCCGCAGGTTGAGCAGCGGCCCGCCGCTGTTGCCGGGATTGATCGCGGCGTCAGTCTGGAGGAAGTCCTGGTACTGAAGGCCGTCGTCCCCCAGCTGCAAATCGCGGCGGCCCTTGGCGCTGATGATGCCGTACGACACCGAATGGCTCAGGCCGAACGGGCTGCCGACTGCCAGCACGAAGTCGCCCATTTCCATTTTGCTCGAATCGCCCACGCGGGCCGGAACCAGATCGTCGGCCGCGATCGACAAGAGCGCCACGTCGGTCGCCGGATCGGCCCAGACCCGAGTCGGGGTGAGGATGCGGCTGTCGGCCAGGCGGACGTGAATTCCCGCCAGCGTCGAATAGCGGATCACGTGCCGGTTGGTCAATACGTAAGGCTTGCCATGACTCTCGATGATTACACCCGAGCCGGCCTCTTCGGCCTCGCCGCGGGCCAGGCGGCTGCCGTCGGCGTCGCGCTTGGCCTCGATGTGCACGATCGACGGCCGGACGAGCTTAACCACGCGCTTGAGGACGTTGCCCCGGCGCTCCAATTCTTCGACGTCCGCGGCCAATTCGGCGAAGAGCTTGTCGCGGGCAGCCGCAGCGCCAGCCGACAGGTCATCAGCCGCGAGCCGGCCGGACGCGCTGGCCGCGCACCACAGCGCGGCGCAGATCCAGAGGAAGCGACGAGAGGCCTGCATGCGCTTCTGGCATCCTTTCCAAGGTGCGCCGGGCCGGAATCAGTCTGGCGAGCGGCTACGAGACGTCGATTTCCAGATCGCCCGCCGAAACTTCGCTGTCGGCAACGCCGGAGTCGAGGATGCGTCCCCAATTCGCCGCGCCGCCGTGGCCGCCGTCCTTCTCGGCCTCCCGCTGGCAGCCGATGCACATGGTGGCATAGGGCAGCGCCTGGAGCCGCGCCAAGGGAATGCCCTCGCCGCAGGTCTCGCACAGGCCGTAGTCGCCCTTCCGCATCCGCTCCAAGGCGGTCTCAATGTGCGTCAGCTCCCGGCTTTCAACTTCCGCCAGCTGCGAGCTGATCTCGTCCTGCGCCGTATCGAGCGCCGCGTCGATCACGTCGCCGGAGTTCTGCTGCCGCAATTCCTTGAGCAGGCTCAGGTCGCCCGCCAGCGCCTTGCGCAGGGCGTCGCGGCGGCGAACGAGAATCTGCCGCAAGCTCATAAGCGCGTCTTTGCGTGCCATCGATCCACCTCGTGTCGCTCGCTTCTATGGGTCCAAAAGCCCACCGCCCACAGGAGCAAAGCGTGCCTCTAGGGTTGCTTGTTACCAGTGGTTGTTCGTTACCAATGGCTAGCGCTGTTCCGGCTGCTAGCGGCATGCCAGACCGGATTGTCCAGTCCTCGCACGCCATTTCGGCGCAAAACAATCAAAATATACTACAGGGGCCGGCTACCCTCTCCCGCTGTGGCTGAACCCAGTTGCAGCTCGGTCGTATGCCGGCTTGCGAGCTGCAACCGCTTTGTTGTCAATAGGTTATAACGCGTCGGAGGCGTCGCCCCGCAGGCTCGATGGCGACCATAAATCGTGGCCATGGCCGAAGGGGACACTTCAAACTTGCGGCAAGCCGAAAGGCGTCCGCAAGTTCGGCATATCCGGCAGCGTTTGCCGCCTTCCGATAATCGGCAAAAACGGGCAGGCGATGCAGCCGATTTGGCGGCAGTGCGGCAAAATCTGCCACCGCCTCGGCGTCAGCAAACTGTTTTGACGGGGGACGGGCCGCAAGCTAGATGCCCTGGGGGTTTGCGCCCCGATCGTCGCCCAGAGTCCCGCCGCAAGGTGATTCGATGCTCGCATGTTCACCGCCACGCCCCAGCAGGTTTCTCGCCGACTGCGGCGAGCTGGCGCTCAAGGTCCGCGGCCAGGAACACGACGGACGGGTGCTCCGCATTCGCTCGCCCAAGTGCACGATCGGTTCGGCGAGCGGCTGCACGCTGCGGCTGATGGGCGCGGGAGTCGCTCCGCTGCACTGCTGGGTGCTGCGGGGAAAGTACGGCACGGTGGTGCGGCAACTGCGCGGCCGGGTGTCGGTGAACGGTGCGGCGGCGGAAGAGTCGCGGCTGTCGCCGGGCGACCGTTTCCGCGTGGGCGAGGTGGAGCTGGAAGTGATCGAGTGCAACCGGCCGCAGACCCATTCGCGGGCGGAGCTGGTCGGGCTGCCCCCCGTGGATCGGGCCGAGCTGGAGCGCGAGCTGACCACGGCCCTGGACGAGATCAAACGCCTGGAAGCCGAATCGCGGCAGGGCATTCAGTCGTCGATCACCGCCGCCGACCGGGCCGATCAATTACGGACGGCGCTGGCCGAAACGCATCACCAGCTGGACGAGACCAGCCGCGAACTGGCGGCGGCACAGCGGACCCTGCAGCGGCAGAACGACGAACTGGAGACGCTCCGCAGCGAGCTGTCTGTGGGCAAACAGTCGGCCGCAGAACAGCTCGACTTGCAGAGCCGCACGCATCTCGAAACGGCCGCGCTTCGCGATGAGCTGACGCGCTGCCAGGCTGACCTGAACGAGGCGCGATCTGCATTGGGCGGCGCGCAGGACGAGCGGGCGCGGGCCGCCGAGGCAGCCGCCGACGTCGAGCGACGTCTGGCCGACGAGCAGGAGCGATGGCGGAACGAGCAGAAGCAATGGCAAGAGGAGCAGGTTCAATTGCAGCGGCGGCTGGCACAGCGCGACGCCGAGCTCGAGGCGCTGCGCGAGCAGTCGGCGACTCAGACCGGCGTCATGACGGTTTCGACTGGGCATATGACCGTGCGGACTGGGAACGTGACTGAGCCGGCTGGCAATGTGACTGAGCCGGCTGGCAATGTGACCGTTCCAACCGGGAACATCACCGTTCCGACCGGCAACATGACGGTCAACATGGAGGAGGTTCGCCGCGAAACCGAAGTTACCGAAAACCAGGAGCGGTCGAAGCGGGCGGAGGCCGAGCGGCAATTGTCCGAAACGCGGCGCGAGCTGGCCGATGCGATGGCCCGCATCCAGGAGGCAGAGGGCGCCAGTGCCCGCTGCGTCGAGCTGGAGAGCCAGCTGCGCGACGTACGGGAGCGCGCCGAATCGAGCGACGAGCGGCGGCGGGCGCTCGACCTGCGGGCCGCCGAATTGGCCGCGCAGCAGGAAACCCTGCAAGCCGCCGAACGGGAATTGGCCGTCGAGCGCGAGCGGCTGGCGCACTCGATTCGCGAAGCCGCGCAGCGACTCCGCGAGCAGGAGGCGCACGCCGAGCAGCGGGCAACCGAGCTGGAACGGAGCCTGGAATCCGCCAGCGCCCGCCTGAGCGAATTGGACTCGCTGCGGACCCAGCTCGTCGCCGAACGCGACGCGTTGGGCGAACGGGCCGAGCGACTCGTGCAGCGCGAGCTGGAGGCCGAGACCCGCCTGGCGTCGCCGCCGCCGCTGCCGCCGGCGCAGCCGCCGAGCGAGTTCGGACGCCTGATCGAGCTGCAGGACGAATTGGGTGCCAGCCAGGCCGACCGCCGGCAACTGGCCGAGCAGATCGAGGCCCTGGAAGTCCGCTGCCGCGAGCTCGAGGAGCAGCGGAGCTCCGCCTTGGCTCAGGCCGCAGCGGCTTACGGCAATTCGGTCGCAGAGAAGCCCAGGCGTGCGGCGGAGCCCACTGCGGCCGAACGGCCGCCGATCGTGACCGTATCCTTTCAGTCGCTGCAGGCCGAGCGCGCTCTGCAGGAGGAGACCGCGCCGGCTGTCTCCGAAGCGGCGGGCGAACCGGTCGCACCCGCCAATCCGTCAGTCGCTCTGGCCGCCGCTGAACCAGAGAGCCAGCAAGTCAGCCCACCCGTCTCTCTGTTCGGCTACATGGAGCAGCTAGCGGCGAAGGCCCGCGGCGAGAAGTCGGCTGCAGAGCCGCCGCAGATACAGTTCCCGTTGCAGCGGGCCGCTCCCAATCTGATGCTGCCGCCGGTAGAAGAGACGCCCGCTGCGGAATCGCGCCCGGATCCCGCCACCGCCGAGCCGGAGGCGTCCGAGACCGCAGCGCAGGATGAACCTGAAGCGCCGATCCAGACGCTCGATCCGGAACAGCGCCAGCAACTCACCCGCTGGGTCATCGCCCGCCTGGGTAGCGGGGCGGCCGCCGTGGCGATCAGCGGCGTGCTCGGCTATTGGGCCTGGACGTCGAATTCCATTACGGCAGGCACAGCCGCAGCCGTTGGCGCTGCCATCGGTGCGTTCTGGACTATCGCCTCGATACGCCGGCTTGGGGCGATCATGGCGCTGAGCCCGCCCGAACCGCTGCCGCAGTCGCTGCTCGACGCCGAAGAGGCGGCGCAAGCCAAGGCAGCGGCCGAAGAAGCCAGGCGTGCAGCCGCGAAGAAGAAATAGCCGCCGCCTTGCCACATCGGACAGCTTCGGCTAGCTCTTCAAGTCGAGATTGATGGGGTTTGCACCCGGCTTGATTTCCTGCATCAGTTCGGTCTTCGTGTTGAACTTTTCGGGAAAGAGTTGCTCGGTCACGTCGAGCGTTTCTGGCTTGCCGTCGAAACCCGTTTGAGTCCGCTTGCCGACGACCTTCTGGCCGGTCAACTCCAGCTTGTATTTTCCCGGCGGCACGGCGGCCTCGAACTTGCCATCGGAGATCACCGCGCCCTCGCGTACCATCGAGCCGCCTTCGTCTTTCACGAACGTGATCGCGCCGCTTTGAACGGGCTGGCCGTCGAGCGTGACCGTGCCGCTGACCGTGCTCTTGCCTGGACTACAGCCGGGGAGGCAAATCAAACTCAATACGAAGAGCGCGGCGCACCGCCGCACAAAACACAGACAATAAGACATACTCTGAACGCGATTGGGATAGTGGTTTGAAGAAGTTCCCGACACCGTCAGGCGGTGTCAGTCGTTCGAGGCTTCGCCGGCATCCATCGAGCCGAGAGCCCGCCACGAGGCGAGGGCGATCGTGTTGCTCACGAATTGGACCGAGCCGTCCGCCCGGCAGGAGTTGACGCCGGACGGATGCCGGCTGCGGGCGACGTTCTGGCGGTCGGTGTTGGCGCCATTGACGCAGGGCATGGCCCGGTCGTTGTTCGGGATCGTGCCGCACATGGCGTTGTCGGGGACGGTGCTGTTAGGACCGTTGATGGTCATGAAGATGTTGGGACAGTGCGTAGGATTGGACGACGTCGCATCGTGCCAGACGTGGCCGCGAAAATCGCCGCTGGGCCAATTGCCGCCGCCCCCTTGGTTATTGTCAGAGCGGGCCACGATCACCTCCGACATCAGCAGCGTGTTGGAAGTGCCGTCGGTAATGTCGGCGAAGCGGCCCTTGTACGGCACGAAGTTATTGCTGCCGGCTGGAGTCGGTGGCGTTGTCATGCCAAAGACGCCGCGGCCCAGGCCGACGGCTGTGGCGCTGCCAAACACATGATTGCCGTAGCAAACGAGATAGTTCGCCCGCACCGAGGGATAATTGGTTTGGTCGGTCCACGTCGGCTTCGGCCGGTCGCTGGGGCAGTTGAACACCGTCAGGTGGACCTGCGTCATGGGCAAGTTCTTTCCATCGTACCAGTTGATGGAGAAGTCATAACCCTGCACGAGGTTGCCTTGCTCCAGGTAAGGCATGACGAAGGGCGGCCAGTTGTGCCGCCTGGGTGTCACTTGCGTGAAGTACGGGAAGTTGCCGTAAACGTCGTGGAAGTTGTGCATCGCCAGAGCCCACTGCTTGAGATGGTTCTGGCACTTGCTGCGGCGCGAGGCTTCGCGGGCGGCTTGCACGGCGGGCAAGAGCAGCGCGACGAGCACGCCGATGATCGCGATGACGACGAGCAGCTCGACGAGCGTGAACCCGCGCCGATCGCGGCGGGCAGAAGGAGAGGGGCCCATCTGGGGAACTCCAAGGCGGGATGATTGTGAGGGCGGAAGCTGCGCCAGTTTGACTCCCCAAGGCGACCGCCTCAATCTAACCTTCGCAGCCGCCGCTTGCCACTCTGGTCGCCGCGAGATTGCGTCCGGGTGGGAGAGGCGGCCGCCGAGCAGCGGCTCAGCAGGAGCTTCCCCCTCCCATCGACCACTGACCCAAAAGCACGTGACATCGCCCTGCCGATGAGGTACAAATAAGAGTTGGGCAGCCGGGCGAATCGGCGGCTGCCCGCCCGCCTGCTTGCAGCCCACCCGCGCGCCCTCTGCCCCGCCGGTTTTCCTCTCCCAGGAGCCGCACTATGTCGGCCGAAGTTCCTCGCCGCCGAGGTTTCGTGCGGACGCTGACCGTTGCGGCATTGGTGGCTGCCGCGGGCTTGGCGTTTGGCGGGTGGTGGTTTTACGGCCGAAAAAGTGCCGAGCTGGGCCCGAAGCTGATCACGACTACCGTCGAACGGCGGCCCTACGAATTCATCGTGACAGAGCTGGGATCCGTCGAGAACGCGGCGACCGTCGAGCTCAAATGCGAGGTGAAGTCGCGCGGCGGCGGCGGCGAGCGGGGCGGCGGTGGCGGCGGCATCACGATCATCTCGGTCACGCCCGAAGGGACGCACGTC
>DASRJB010000232.1:0-2487 GCA_035649715.1 Pirellulaceae bacterium | reverse complement strand
TACAGCTTTCACCCCGCCGGCTGCAACGTCGTCTTCGGCGACGGCTCGGTCCGGATGCTGATGAACACAATCACGCTCACCCAGCTCTCGGCCTACATCACGCGATCCGGCGGCGACCAGACGCCGCCGGAATAGGACCGTTTCCCCGGTGCCGGCGTCGCCTCCGGCTCAGGTTAACGAAACAGTCCACTTATCCGCACGGTTCGATGACCAGGTTGGGCAGGCGGCTGCCGCGGGGGCCGGCGAGCTGCAGGCGCTGCTTGCGGAAGCACCACGCGCCGCACCAGACGAGCGGGGCCCGCACCGACTTTCTGCCCAGGCGGAAGAGAGTCAGCGTTGCAGACAGCGTTCCGCGCTCGCGGCGAACGTCGAGCGACCAGGCGGCGGAACGCAGATCGCTGCGCCACACGGCGCGGCGCTGCGAGGAACGGACCGGGTCGAACTCCAGCGTCGCCCCCACCAGCGAGTCGCCCGCCGAGCTGAGCAGGCTGGCCAGCGGCTCGGCCAGCTGTAATCCGCCCGCGGGAACGTAAACGCGGTAAGCACGCGGGGCCGACTCCTTGATGACTGGCTCGCCATGCCCGCGGCCTCGGCGATGTCCGGCCGCTGCAGATTCGAATCCCCCAGCTGCGCCGGTTCCCATGGCCGATCCGCCGCCGGAACCCGATCCCGAACCGCCGCACAGCGGATTGCTGGGATCGAGGAAGGTGAAATTGCGGACGACCATCGAAATCTGGTTGCTGTCTTCGTCGAGACACCAGATGACGACGCAGCGGTCGCCATAGTCGCTGGGGCTGCCGGGCGAGACGCTGCCCCCCGACCAGTTGCCGGAGCTATCGGGAAAGATCTGGGCGGCGCCCGCCTGGATGGGGTTCTCGTTGTAGGTGGCACAGTCCTCGCTGGGGTCGAGGAGCTTCCACCACAGGCAAGTCGTGTTCGCGTCGCAGGTGCCCTCAACGGCCACGCTGCCGCTCGGATCCAGGCAGTGGATGCCGGACGTCGGGCTGTTGATCGCCACAGCCCCAAAAACGGCCTCGCGGATCATGTGTCGTTTCGTCATAGCGGTTCTTTCGTCAAAGCAGGTTGAGACACGCGGATGGTGGAACCGTTGTTGTAGATGCCCCATGGGCCCCAGATGCTCTCAGGTTGGAACTGGCGAAGGGTGCCGGTCTTGAGCAGGGTGGGATAGGGCTGGCCATTCAGCTTAATTGCCGTCAGCCCCTGGGGCGCAAAATCGACGACGAGCCGGAACTTGCGGTCGCCTTCGGGCAGCCGCACTTCGGGGCTTTCGGCGATGGCGTACAGGTCGCGGTTGCCGGGCCGGACCTGGGCCTGGTAGTGCTTGAAGGCGAAGAACTTCTCCTTGGTCCCTCGGGGAAGCGTGGCGAGATAAACGAAGTCGGCGATGCCCCACAAGTGGCCCTGGATGAGGTCTTCATGGTAGCCCAGGAACAAACCGGCGTCGCCGTAGTCGGCGACGAACTGCAAGTCGAAGGTGATCGAGCCCTTGCCGCGCTCCAGTTCTCCGAGGCGGACGAGTTGCATCGACTGGGCCGACGCATCGAACGTTTGCATCCGCTGATTGACCTGCAGGCTGTTGACCGCAGCAGCGTCGGGCAGCGGCAGTTCCGTTGGAATTGCGTCCAGCCCGGAGATCGCTCGGCCGCCGCCCGAGGTCTTATCGCCGCGGTCCCAGTTCGCAACGATCCACGCAATAACCAGGATCGCCGCCAGACCGCCGGCCGCTGCGACGGCCAGCGGCCAGCGCCGCCGCCGCTGCGGCACGAGCGCCGAATGCGGGGTCGGCGTCTGGCCTTCGGGGCGGGTGCTGTCTTCGGGGGCTATCGACGGCGGCAGCCGCAGCGGTTCGTCGATTTCGGCGCGGCCGCCGCATTTCCGGCACAGCGCCGCGAGCTCGGCGTCGGCAGTCCAAGGCGCGAGCGACTCGGCCAAATCCGCGGGCTGCTGAAACCGGTTTTCCGGTTCCTTGGCCAACAACCGGGCCAGAATGGCATCGACTTCTTCCGGTATTTCGGGCCGCAGCGAGCGGACCGACGGAATGGCCGCGTAGCGATGGGCGTCGAGCTTCTTGCCGATGCTGCCGGGATCGGTGCCGCAGTAGGGGGCCTGGCCGGCAAGCAGCTTGTAGAACGTGCAGCCCAGGCTGTACAAGTCCGAGCGGACGTCGGCGTCGTGCGGGTCGTGCAGTTGCTCGGGCGAAACGTAATCGGCCGTGCCCAGCAGATAGCCCGACTGCGTCTGCGAGTCGTCGCCGGCGGGCTGCCCCTCGCGCAGCCGCGCCAGCCCGAGATCGAGGATCTTCACGACGCCATCCGAGGCAAGCATCAAATTCGACGGCTTCAAGTCGCGATGCACCAGGCCGCACGCGTGAACGTGCGCCAGCCCAAGGGCCGCCTGGCGGATGATCTCGCATGCCGCGGGGCAGGGCAGGGGACCGAGCACCGCGACCAGCCGGCCGATATCGAC
>DASRJB010000231.1:0-6530 GCA_035649715.1 Pirellulaceae bacterium | reverse complement strand
TTGACGCAAAGGCGCAAAGGAGCAGAGGCGCAAAGAAGACAGCAGGCACAGAGAAGTATGGCGCGTCGCCTGGTCAGAATCCATCCGCCAGCCGGCTTCCGCTGCGCCACCACGCCCCCTCTCCTTGCGTCAAAATCGTGCACGCTGTGCTAAAATCGCGCCCGCATGGGTAACTCGGATAAAACGACCAGCGGCAGCGGCGATAGGGCGCTTGCGCCACGGAAAAAGGCGCCAGAGCCCGCGCCGCAGGGTGCTCCGCGCGAGGCGCCGGCCGCCGCAGGAGATTTGCCGCCCGCGCCGCTCCCGGTCGATCCGCCAGCGACACTGCCGCCGCCTGGCCCGCCGACCGGGATGGAAACCACCTTGCCTCCTGGTGCGACGATCACGCCAATCGCCGATGCGACGCTGCCGCCGCCGGCAGCCGGCTCCACGCTGCGGACGCCGGCGCTGGCCGACGTCACTTTCGACCCGAACGCCCCCCAGGCCCAGGCCTACCGCGAGGCCGCCCAAGCGGCGCCGCCTCTCGCAAGCGGGTCGATCGTCACCGGGGCTTCGTTCGGCCACTACCAGCTGCTGGAGCCGATCGCCAAGGGCGGGATGGGGATCGTCTACAAGGCCCGGCAGCGGAACCTCAACCGGATCGTGGCGATCAAGATGATTCTGGCCGGGCAATTCGCCGACCAGGCCGACATCGACCGGTTCTACGCCGAGGCCGAGGCCGCCGCCACCCTCCGGCATCCGAACATCGTCGCGATTCACGAGATCGGCGAGGTGCAGGGGCAGCACTTCTTCTCGATGGATTACGTGGACGGGCCGAGCCTGTCGAACCTCGTGCACGAAAGCCCGCTGCCGCCGCGGCGGGCGGCCGAGCTGGTCCGCACGATCGCCGAGACGATGCAATTCGCCCACGACAGCGGCATCGTCCACCGCGACCTCAAGCCCAGCAACGTCCTGCTCGACAAGAAGCAGCGGCCGCTGATCACCGACTTCGGCCTGGCCAAGCAGGTCGCCGGCCAGTCGCAGATGACGATCGCCGGCGCGGTAATCGGCACGCCCAGCTATATGCCGCCCGAGCAGGCCGCCGGCGACGGGGCGAACGTCGGCCCGTGGAGCGACTTGTATTCGCTCGGCGCGATCCTCTACGAAACGCTCACCGGCAAGCCGCCCTTCCGCGCGGCGACCCCCTTCGAGACCATCCGCCAGGTGCTCGACAGCGAGCCGCTCAGCCCGCGGCTGTTGAACCCTGGCGTGCCGCGGGACCTGGAGACGATCTGCCTCAAGTGCCTGCAGAAGGAGCGTTCGCGGCGATACGCCACGGCCCAGGAGCTGGCCGACGAATTGAGCCGCTACCTGCGCGGCGAGCCGATCCAGGCCCGGCCGATCGGCCAGGCCGCTCGCTTCTGGCGGCTCTGCCGGCGCAATCCGCTCACGGCGTCGGCCATCGCTGCGGCCGTGCTGATGCTCGCCGCGACGGCCGGCATCATGGCGGTCGCCTACGTGCAGACTTCCGCGGCCTTGAACCAGTCGGAGCAGAGCCTTCGCGAGGCGCTCGGCGCGGTCAACGACCTGTTTACGACCGTCAGCGAAGACACGCTGCTCAATCAGCCGGGCATGCAGCCGCTGCGGAAGGACCTCTTGAACAAGGCGCTGACGTATTACCAGCGGTTCCTGAAGCAGCGGGCCAACGACCCGCGAGTGCAGGATGAATTGGCGGCGGCCTATTTTCGGATCGGGCTGATCACCGAAGTGCTGCAGTCGCCCGACGAGGCGCTGCCGGCTTATGAGACCGCCCGCCAGATGCAGCAGCGCCAACTGGCGGCGCGGCCCAGCGATCCGGCGCGGCTCGAGGCGCTGGGCAACACGCTGAGCGCGCTGGGCGCCCTCTGGACGAGGAAGAACGATTACGCCGCTGCGCTCAAGGAATTTCAAGCCGCGGTGGATGTCCGCAGCAAACTGGCCGGGCAAGTCGCCGCCAGCAGCGACTATCAGCGGGCCCTGGCGAATTCGCACATGAATATCGGACTGGTGCACTACAACGCGGCACTGGCCGCCGAAACGGACGAGGAAGAAGACGCCGGCCTGGAGCGGGCCCGCCGCGAGTTCGGCCGGGCGCAGGACGTCCGCGCGGCGGCCCTGGCACGCGAGCCGGCGAACCCCAAGCTCCGCCGCGATCTGGGAAAGGGTCACTACAACCTCGGCAATCTCGAATGGGCCGCCAAACGCAATGCGCCGGCCGCCAGGCAATTCCAGAGCGCGGCCGACCAGTTCGAGCGGCTGGCGAAGGCCCAGCCGGGCGACCTGGAGAACCAAAAGCTGCTGGCGATCTGTTACCGCTTTCTTGGCGACATCTGCAGCCAGGATGATCCGGAGGAGGCCCGCGGCTGGTATCGCCTGGCCAGCGAGCGGCTGGAGCCGCTGGCGGAGCAGAATCCGGGGGTGATCGACTATCAGAGCGAGCGGGCGGGCCTCTCGATGAACGTGTTCCTGCTGGAGCGCGACGCGGGTCAGGCGGCAGCCGCGCGAGCGGCGCTGGAGCAGGCGCAGGGCATCCTCGCGCCGCTTGTGCAGCGCTTTCCCGCCGTGCCCCGCTATCGGCGCGACCTGGCGGTCACGCTGCGCGAACTGGCCGTGCTGAAGGACAAGGCGGGCGAAACGCGAGCCGCCGCCGCCGACCTGATGGAATCGACGCGAATCCTGAAGAGCCTGACGGCCAAGTATCCCAGCGAGATGGAATATGCAGTTCAGCTCGAGCAGACCGAGGCGGTCAAGCTGGCGGCGCCGTAGACGACGCTGCCAGCGTCGTCCAGGCTGGCAGGCAATGGTCCAATCACAATTCACACTCCGACGCTGGCAGCGTCGGCTACGAACGGCGCTGCTTCCGCCGGCGCAGGGCCCCGCAGCCGATGCCCGCCAAGAGCAAGGCGAAGGCGGGAAGCGTTGCCGGCTCGGGCACGACGCTCAGGTTGTCCCACGAGATGTTGTAGGAGTTTCCGGAGTTGTAGCCCTGCAAGATGACGTTGCCCAATTGCGTCGTCAGCGGATCGTTGACGCTGCCGATCAGGCTGCCGTTCACGAAAAAGCGCTCCTGGCCGCCCTCCAGCACGAAGCCGAGTTGATACCACTGGTTGAAGCCACTGAAGCCGCCGACGTTGAACCAGCCGGTGTTGCTGTCCCAGACGCGGAAGCCGTTGTCGCCGAGGCCGGGCCGGCTGGTGTTGAATTCGATGATGGGAAAGAAGTCGGTGACGATGTTGGCGTCGTTAAAGCCCGTGGCCCAGAAGCTGGCCAGCCGGCCGTCGATCTGGCTCAGCGCGTCCCACGACGAGGGCACGTACAGTTCGATGACCAGACCCTGGGTGCCGGGAGCCAGGTCGTACTTGCGACCCTGGGTGTTATAGAACGCGGAGTCGAAGGGAGGATCGCGATCGAAGTCTTCAGCGTTGATGTTTTGCTGCAGCACGCCCGTCCGCCCGCCGCCGTTCTGCCCGCTGGCGAAGATCGCCGGTGGATAGCGGTCGGTGTACCACACGTTCGGCGCTTGCGTCGGGCTCAGCACCACCTCCGCCGGGCTGTCGAACGAAAACAGGGCCGCCTGTGCGGCCACCGGCGACATGCAAATCACTATTACCGCGAGCCATCCAAACCCGAGCCTCATTGCCTGCCTCCCAGTTCAAAGATCGATCGCGCCGGCCAGCCGGCATTGCGGAGGGAGCCTCTTCCCTTCCGACCGGCTAAATCGCATGGGAGCAGTCAATGGTTACATCCATTTAAAAAATCTTTTGCCGACAAACGCTGACACCCAACTCCGGTCTTTAAGATCCGCTGAAAGTGCCGAATACCTAACAATTTGGAGCGCAATACATGGCTGCCGAATTCATCAATCCACCTTCGCTCTGCCCGACGTTCGGCTGGACGCATGTGGTCACCGCCACTGCCGGCAAGACGATCCACATCAGCGGCCAGGTGGCCGTCAACGAGCGCGGCGAGGTCGTCGGCCGCGGCGACCTCAAGCGGCAGACCGAGCAGGCCTTCGAGAACCTGCGGCTAGCTCTCGCTGCCGCCGGCGCGACCTGGAACGACGTCATCGTCACCCGGCTCTATGTCGTGGGCCTCAAGCCCGAGCACGTGCCGATCATACGCGAAGTCCGCAGCCGCTATGTCTCGTCCCAGCATCCGCCGGCGAGCACGCTCGTCGGCGTGTCGGCTCTCGTCGGCGCGGACTGGCTGATCGAGATCGAAGCGGCCGCGCACGTGGAATTGTGAACATTGGTATGGTATTTGCAAGGAAGTTCTTTTTGGCAATCGGTCGGCCTTTTTGGCAACCGGTCGCTGCTGGAGCCCTGCTAGTGGGTCGGTCCAAACCGAGTTCTCTAACCGTAATAAGTAGTACTTAAGAGCTCGCGAAAAATCCGCCCTAAGTCGATGGCGCGCCGTGAGTTGTGGCCCGATGGGGCCAATTCAGCCCTGCCTAACCAGGGGGCTCATAATTCGGGACGTCATGCGGTTGGCTCTGCGAAATCTCGCGGGCAGGTGCTATCCGCCTCGCAGACATTGGTGGGCACAGCCCGCCTTCATTCAGTACACTCTCCAAAGCCATGAACTACAGCTATTCCGACCTGGCGAAGATGATCGATCACTCGCTGCTGAATCCGACGCTGACGGCGGCGGATTTGGAGGCGGGGTGCAGGCTGGCGCTGGCCTACGACGTGGCGAGCGTCTGCATCATGCCGTACTACCTGCGGCGGTGCGCGGAGCTCCTGCGGGGCAGCTCGGTGATGGCCAGCACGACGATCGGCTTCCCGCACGGCGGGCACACGGCGGCGATGAAAGCCGCCGAAGCCCGTCAGGCGCTGGCCGACGGCGGCCAGGAGCTGGACATGGTCGTCAACATCAGCCAGGTGCTGAGCGGCGCGTGGGACGCGGTGCGGCAGGACATCGCCGGCGTGATTCAGGCCGCGCACGACGCCGGCGCGAAGGTGAAGGTGATTTTCGAGAACTGCTATCTCAAGGAGGAGCATAAAATCCGCCTCTGCCAGATCTGCGGCGAGCTCGGCGCCGACTGGGTGAAAACCAGCACCGGCTATGGCACCGGCGGGGCGACGATCGAGGATTTGATGCTGATGCGGAAGCACGCGCCGCCCCACGTGCAGGTCAAAGCGGCCGGCGGCGTCCGCGACCTCGACATGCTGATCAAGGTCCGCGAGCTGGGCGTCAGCCGCTGCGGCGCTAGCCGCACCAAGGAGATGCTCGACGAATGCCGCCGCCGGCTGGGCCAGCCGGCCATTAACGCGGCCGGCGGGCCGGCGCAGGGGTATTAGCGTGATCATCTGGGGCAGCCGCAGCCGCCATATTCCGCTCGGACAGGGGCAGTTTTTCTGTCCCCGCTGCCAGGCCCAACGCGAGTATTCGCACAGCCGCGTGGCGCGATACTTCCACTTGTATTTCATTCCGCTGTTTGAGATGGGAAATCTGGGCGAGTACGTTGCTTGCCTGGCGTGCGGCGGGGAATTCGGCGCCGAGGCGCTGAACCAGCATCAGCCGACGCAGGGAGAGCAACTCGCGCTTGCCACGCGACGCGACCTCGATGGGGGAACTCCGCTGCACATGGTCAAGCAAAAGCTGATCAACGGCGGGATGCAGCCGCAAATGGCAAAGCAGTTCCTGGCGCTGGCGGCCGAGTCGCCGCTGGGTCATTGCCCGAAGTGCAACTTTTACTACCGCCACACGGTGCAGGTGTGCTCCGGCTGCGGTGGCGGTTTGCGAACGACCAAGGAAAGCAAGGGGATTCTATGAAGCTGACGCTGCTCTCGCAGTTGACGATTCTTTGCTCCGCCATCGTGTCCAGCGCCGCCGAGCCGGCGGTGATCAATGTCTGGCCGGGGAAAGCGCCGGGGGAGACGAAGGAGCTTCCGGCCGAGGGGCTGCAGGCGCCGAAGGCGAAAGAGGTCAAGGCGGTCAAGCGCGTGCAGAACGTGAGCACGCCGACGCTGACGGTATTTCAGCCTCCTGCGGAGCAGCGCAATGGTGCGGCGGTCGTGATCGCGCCGGGCGGCGGGTACAACATTCTCGCCTGGGACCTGGAGGGGACCGAAGTCGCCGAGTGGCTCAACTCCCTGGGCGTGACGGCCTTCGTGCTGAAGTACCGGGTGCCCAAACGCGAGGGCGACACGGCGAACAAGCTGCCGCTGATGGACGCGCAGCGGGCGATGAGCCTGGTGCGGAGCAAGGCCAGCGACGATGGAATTGACCCCGCGCGGATCGGCATGCTGGGATTCTCGGCGGGCGGCAACTTGACCGCGGCGACCTGCCTGAAGTTCGCTGAGCGGCAATACGACAAGCTCGACGCCGTGGATGACGTCTCGTGCCGGCCGGATTTCGGCGTGCTGATCTACCCGGCCTACCTCGTCGATAACGAGGGGAAGCTCAAGCCCGAGTACCAGCCGACGAAGGAAACGCCGCCGATGTTCTTCGCCCACGCCCTGAACGATGGCGTGACGCCCGACAGCAGCATCGCCCTGACGCGAGCGCTC
>DASRJB010000230.1:0-11043 GCA_035649715.1 Pirellulaceae bacterium | reverse complement strand
CCAGGTCGCCGATTGCCAGGTAAACGTCGACATAGGTCGGTTGCCGTTTCCGGACTTCCACGTACGACGAATTGAGCACCACCTTGGGGTCCACTCCCTGGCTCAGATAGAACCGGCCGGCAACGACCTGGTTGACGGCGTCGCTGTATTGCCAGGGGGACTGCTTGAGCAGGGCGGCGATCTGCGTCTCGAAGGCGGCGGACCGCTCCGGCTGCTGATTGAGCCGGCAAACGCTGCGGCCGACCCAGCGAAGGTGAATGCTGGTCGGAAAATCCTTGAGGGCCGCGTCGAGCGTCTTCAGAGCGTCGCCGTAGCGGCCCAACTCCATCTCGGCCCGCAGCTTCAGCAGCCGGAGGTTTTCGCTGTAGCGGGCGTTTTCGATTTCGGCGGCTGCGCCGGTGACGCACTCGGCGTACTTGCCGGCGCGAAAGAGTTGTGTGAGCTCAGCCAGGTCGGCAGCCGCAACGGGCAGCGGCAAGAGAACCGGCAACACCGCGAGCCAGTTCGCCAGGCAACTGGCGGAGATGCCGAGACGGCGTTGGCTGGGCATGGGCGCGGTCCTCGTGCGACGAATACTCCTTCCACACGCCGCCCCCATCGGCCATGCGGAAAGGCGCACGGCTTCCGACGCGTTGCGTCCCGCATTCTAAGACAACGCGGGGAAGAAAGCCAACAGTAGGTGTGGCCCGGTCAAATCTCACACAGAGGCACAGGGTGCACAGAGCAGATGACTTGGGTCATGGGTCGAAACGTGTTGCTGGGTTCTTTCGCCTAGCTCCGACGAACCCGTAGGTCAGCAAATCGAACTGCCACGGGCTATCCAGACTCGGAATCAACCAGCCAATAAAGATGCCCGTCAGCAAGCCAATCAGCACGTAAGGGGGTCGCGAGAACATTCCCGCATTGTACCCTCTGTGCCTCCGTGTCTCTGTGTAAGCTACTTGGAGTTCTCACGCCTTGCCCTTGTCCTTGCCAGCCGCGGCGGGAGGGGCATTGCCGTTGGTGGCGACGGCCACACCGCTGTTGGTAGCGTCGCCGCCGAGCTTGACCAGCGATTCAGGCAGCTCGATGCCGCCGATGTCGCGCATCACCTGCATCATCGGCGGCATGGTCTTGGCCATGCTGCTGAGGAAGTCCGCCGTGCTGCCGCGGCCGTTGGACCCGCCGTTTTCCCAGACGACGACTTTGTCGAACTTGATGTTCGAGATCGCGCGGGCCGAGCAGTCGGCCAGGTTGTCGAGGTGTTCCAGCATCAGCATCTGGAAGGCTTGCGTGGAGCCGCCGCAGGCCTCGACGATCTGCTTGAGGCCGTCGCCCTTCTTGGCCAGGATTTCGTACTGGCCGCGGGCCTCGGCTTCGAGCTTGAGGTAGATCGCGTCGGCTTCCGCCTTGGCCATGATGCGGCGCTGGTCGGCGGCCGCTTCGGCATCGACGACCACGCGGGCCTTCTGGGCTTTGGCGGGGGCTTCCAGCTTGGCCCGCTGCTCGGCTTCGACCCGCTCCGCCTCGGCTAGGGCGGCCTTGGCCAGGGCATGGTTCTGAATCTCCATGACGTGCGCCTCGGCCTGCTTGCGGCGGCCTTCGCCGCGCTCGTAGGCTTCGGCCTTCTTGATCGCCAGCTCGGCTTGCGAGGCAGCGACGCGGGCAGCGGCCTGGTTTTCGCCGTCGATCGCGCCGGCGTCGGCCTCGGCCACCTGCACGCGCATCTGCTGTTCGGCCTGCTTGACCTGCGAGTCCTTCTCGAAGGCCGCGGTCTTTTCGCCGATCGACTGCTCCTTTTCCAGCGTGGCGATCCGCACGGCCTGTTCGCGCTGGGCCTCGCGGGTGCCTATCGACTGCTCCTTGCGGGCGTTGGCGACCTGCACCGACTTGTCGCGCTCGGCCGAGGCCACGCGGGTCTCGCCCATCTTTTCGTTGTCGGCCACGTCGCCGCGGGCCTGCTGGATCGCCAGCGAGGCCGCCTTCTGGCCGATGGCGTCGATATACCCCGACTCGTCCGTGATGTCCGTGATGTTGACGTTGATCAGCTGCAGGCCGATCTTCGCCAGCTCCGGCTCCAGCGAATGCTGAATGTGCTGGAGGAACTTGTCGCGGTCGCGGTTGATCTCTTCGATGCCCATCGAAGCGATCACTTGCCGCAGCTGGCCGAAGATGATTTCCTCGGCCTGCTTGCGGATTTCCGGCACCGACAGGCCGAGCAGGCGGACAGCCGCGTTCTGCATCACTTCGGGCTTGGTATCGATCGCGACCGTGAACACGCTGGGCACGTTGACGCGGATATTCTCGGTCGAAAGCGCCCCGCGGAGCGGCACCTCGATCTGGATCGGCTCCAGGCTCAAGTAGGCATAGTCCTGGATCAGGGGCCAGACGAAATCGGCGCCGCCATGCACGCACTTGGTGGCCCCGGCCTTGCCGGTGCGGCCATAGATGACCAGCACGCGGTTGCTCGGGCAGCGTTTGAAGCCCCGAACGAAGACGATGAGCAGGCCCACTACCAGAATGCCAAGCAGGGCAAAGGTGGTGGCGATGAGCATGCCCATCACCTCGGCCGGCATTTGTGCAAACAAGATCGAAGATGTCACAGCATCACTCCCGTTACGGATCAAGGTCCAGAGTTCAAGGTTCAAAGTTGGGAAGCAGCCAACTTTGAACCTGAGCTTTGATCTTTGAACTCAAACTTTCAGCGGTTCGACTTCGAGCTGGTTGCCGGCGACGGCCACGACGCGAACGCGCGTGCCGGTCGCCAGCCGCTCGGGGTTATTCGTCACCGCTTCGTACTCGACGAGGCGGTTTTGCAGTTTGAGCTGAATCTTGCCGGCCTGGCTCTTGCCCGGCGGGATGGGCACGTAAACGGTGCCTTCCTGCCCCACCGCGCCTTGCACGCGCTGCGTGCCGTCCTCGCCCAGCCGGCCCATCGTGCGGACCAGCCAGTGTACGCCATACATTGCGCCGAATCCGGCCAGGGCGGCCAGCAGCAGCTGCACACCCACGGGCTGGCCGGCCGACTGCGCGGTCAGCCCAACCAGCCCGAAGAACGCGGCGGCGGCGACCAGCGTGCGGAACGAGATCATCGCGAACAGCCAGGACGAGCCGTGATGGCCGGCCTGGTCGTGGCCGTCGCCCTCCGCGCCGTGCGCGCCGACGGCGTGCACGTCGTGACCGGCATCGCCGGTAAGATCGTGCCCCGCATCGAGCCCGTGGTCGCCCGAGAGGCCCAGCACCGTCAGCACGAACTGGCAAATCAGCACCGTGCCGCCGACGACCGCGCAGAAGATGAAGAACCAGGTTAACGCGACCATAACTACGCCCCTTGCAAACTGGTCACCAATGCCAAACCACCAGTTGCTTTTGCCAGTAATTCGCTGGCCGGCAAGGAATCTTGCCCTGCCGCGCATCATCGGAGCATACGTCGGGAATGTCAAATGAAAGCTACTTCCCTACCAGCCCCTTCGGCCCGCCGGAGATCAGTGTGGCCAGGTTGGTGAGGATCATGGGCAGGCGGAGGCCGCCGGGACAGGCGAGGAACTTGGGTGTCCAGACAGGATCAAACTTGTCCTTGTAATCGCGCAGGCCTTGAAAGTTGTAGAAGTGCTCGCCGTGCCTATAGACGATCTCGGCGAAGCGGTTCCACGCCGGAGCGAGCGAGTGACCCTCGACCCCAGCCAGCGGGGCGACGCCCAGATTGAACCAGCGGTAGCTTTCCTCGTGGCCCCGGAGCATGAGCTGGGCAAAGAGGTAATCGATCGCGCCGCCGGGCGCGCCGTCGGCAAACCGCATCAAATCGACCGACAGCTCCTCCTTGTCACCGCCGCGCAGGACGTTCGCGAACGCGACGACCCGGTCCGACTGCCGCACCAGCGCCACGGCGGATTGCCGCACGTAGCCGCGCTCGAAGAAGCCCAGCGAAAATCCCTTCTCGCGCGTGTTCTTCCGGCGCAGCCAGTCATCGGAAATCGCCGCCAGCTCATTGAGCAGCGGCTCCGCCAGCGGCGGCTCGACGACCTCCAGCGTACAGCCCTCGCGCTCGAGCCTCGTGCAGGTGTGCCGCAGCGACTTCCGTTCGCGACCCTCCAGGCTGAAGCCCGCCAGCGGCACGCGGGCCTCCTCGCCCAGCTTCAGGATCGACAGGCCCAGCTCGATATAGACCGGCAGCCGCTCCGTTTCGACCTGATAGAACACGGGCCAGCGGCCGCCGGCGTCGCACAGTTCGCGAAACTCCCAGGCCAGCTCTTCAGCGACTTCATCAGGGCCGACCGGATCGCCCAGCACCACCCACGAGCGGCCCTCTTCCGCGAACATCAGGAATCCCTGCCGGTCCTCGCTGAACAGCAGCGACTTGTCGCCGAGGCCGACAAGCTGCGCATAAGTCCTGGGCGAGCGGCGGGCAAGCTGGGTGGCTTCGACCAGCTCCGCCGGCGTCGGCGCGGCCGGCGGTTTGGGCTTGGCGCGCAAGAGGCGCGCCAGGGCGATCGAGAACACAGCAATTCCCACCCCGGCCAGCGCCCGCAGCGTCCGGGGGGCGCTGGCGGTGAAGGCGAACTTCCACCACAGCTCGTTGCTGTACTCAACCCTTTCAAACGCGAACAGCGCCAGCCCAAGAGCACAAACGAGCACCAGCAGGACGGCCACCGTCCACTGCGGCGAAAACCGCTCGGACAAGAGCGAGCTCTTGCGGTAGAAGTGCCGCCGGCAGGGCAACAGCGCCGCCAGCATCAGCGCCAGATACACAGCCTCTTCGAAATCAAAGCCCTTGAGCAGCGACGCGGCGATGCCGGCCGCGAGCAGCACGATTGCCAGCCAATAGGCCGAATCCAATCGCCGCTGCAGGCCGCGGGCCAGCAACAGCAGTACGACGCCCACGACGCTGCCCAGAAAATGCGAAGCCTCCAGCACGCCCAACGGCAGGAACCGCTCTAGCCAATCCAGCCGGCTGTCCTCGCCGGGCGTCACCCCGGATAACAGCAGCACGACGCCGGCGATGAAACAGGCGAAGGCCAACAGCCGCGGGGCGATATGCGGAAAGAACTGGCCCAGCCGAGTGACCAGCCCGTGGGCCTGCTCGCGATGAACGATCAGCTCGTGCCCGCCCAGCAGCCCCAGCGCAGTCATTAGCGGCAGCAGGTAATAGATGGCGCGGAATGCCAACAGCCCGCCGACGAGGGCCGCGGGATCGTCAGGCGCTACCAGCTTGACCACCACCAGTTCCAGCACGCCGACGCCGCCCGGCACGTGGCTGATGATCGCCGAGGCCAGCGCCAGCAGCACCACGTTGGCGAACCGCCAGTAGCTGATCGCCATCCCCGCGGGCAGCAGGACGTACATCACCGCCGAAGCCAGCAGCAAATCGCACGACGCCACGGCGATCTGGCCCAGCGCGAGCGTCAGCGCCGGCAGCTCGATCCTCCAGCCGCGGATAACGATCGGCCGGCCGATCGCGCACGCGACCAGATACACCGCGAGCATTCCCAGCAGAATCGGCCCCAGCCAGAACGTGCTGGCCAGGGGCAGGTGCAATTGCGGTGGCATCGGCAGCGGATCGAGCAGAAACACGACGCCGGCCAGAAAGCAATAGCCCGACCAGAAGGTGAGCCCCAGGATCGCAAACAGCTTGATGATCTCGACCGCCGAGAAGCCCCAGGTCGAATACAGCCGGTACCGCGATGTCGTGCCGCCGAGCATCCAGCCCAGGTTGTGGCTCATCGCATAGCCGACGAACGACCCGAGCAGAATCTGCGTGGGCCGCAGCGGGTGCTTCACGTACCGCACGGCCAGGGCGTCGTAGCCGCTGAGAACCACGTAGTTGAGCGCGGTCAGGCCGATCGCCAGGGCGATCCGCTGCGGCGGCACGGCGCCGACCTCGCGCATGATCTGGCGCCAGCTGTGATGCTTCAGCTCCTGCCGCAGCAGGACAATCGCCGCCGCGAAGACGACGACCGCCACCAGTGGCCCCAGCCACGGGCGGAGCCGTGCCAGCCACGAGCCATTGCCTTCGTCGGACCGCGTCATTCCTTCACCATCGCTACCGGCGTCAAAAACGGCAAGACTGGCAGCCTCGGCCTGGATTTCTACGCTCCCTGCGCCTTCTCTTGCTCACTGTTGCTTCTACGATTCACTGGATGCCCTCTGGCAACAAGCGTTGCTGTCTGGCAACGCGGCGGCTCACCGCTCATCCGAGCACGCCGGACGCAAGTCCTGACCGAGTCAGTCCTTAGGCCCGCTTCTCGCCGCCGCTCGCGGCTGCTGGTATCGGCCTTGCTTTTGGTCCACCCACAGCACGCGTTCGCGACACTCCCGGAGCAATCGACCTGATGGCCAAGAACTTCCGCAAGCCGGCGACCGCCGCGAAAAAGGTCAAGTCCGTCAATGGCCACGGCCTGGCGCACGATGACGGCTTCGCGGATCAGGACGAAGCCGGCCCCGGTTTCGCGACTGCCGAGGAAGAGAACGAGCCGGGCTTAGACGACGAGGAGGAAGAGGAGGATCTGCACGGCGACGACGAGGCCAGCGTCGATGCGACCGACGACCCGGTCCGCATGTACCTGATGCAGATGGGCCAGATTCCGCTCCTCAACCGGGCCCAGGAAATCGCTTCCGCCCAGGTTATCGAGCGGACGCGGCTCCGCTATCGCCACTCGATGCTGGCCACCGACTACGTCCTGCAAGGGGCCGTCGAATTTCTGGAGCGGGTCCGCGACGGCCAATTGCGTCTGGACCGCACGATCGAAGTCTCGGTCACCAACACGACCGAGAAGAAGCGGATCATGAAGCGGATCTGGCCGAACGTGGCTACGCTCCGCCACCTGCTCAACCAGAACCACCGCGATTTCCGCATCGCCGTCAGCAAGCAATTCCCGATGAAGCAGCGCCGGGCTGCCTGGGCCCGCCTCACCCGCCGCCGCAACAAGGCCGTCCGCCTGGTCGAGGAGATGAACCTCCGCAACAACCGGCTGCAGCCGTTGTTCGGCAAGCTGGCTGAAATCCTGCTGCGGATGAAGACGCTGAAGATGCAGATTCGCGAGGCCCGCGTGGTCGGCCTCTCCGGCGGCCGCACCGAGCCCGAGCTGCGCAAGGAGCTGTATTATCTGATGCGGATCTCGCTCGAAACGCCCGCCACGCTGCGGCGGCGAATCGAGCGGACCGAGATCTACCGCGAGGAGTATGACGCGGCCAAGCGCGACCTCTCGGCCGGCAACCTGCGGCTGGTAGTCAGCATCGCCAAGAAATACCGCAACCGCGGCCTTTCGTTCCTCGACCTGATTCAGGAGGGGAACACGGGCCTGATGCGGGCCGTGGATAAATTCGAATACGCCCGCGGCTACAAGTTCAGCACCTACGCCACCTGGTGGATTCGCCAGGCGATCACCCGGGCCATCGCCGATCAGAGCCGCACGATCCGCGTGCCGGTGCACATGATCGACACGATGAGCCGCGTGCGGTCGGTCAACCGGACGCTGCTGCAGGAGCTGGGCCGCGAGCCGACGGCCGAAGAGACCGCCCGCCGGGCCGGCCTCTCGCTCGAAGACGCCCGCTGCATCCTCAAGATGTCGCGGCAGCCGCTCTCGCTCGATCAGCCGGTGGGCGACCACGAGGACAGCTATTTTGGCGAGTTCCTGGCCGATCACCGCGACGACGACCCGCTCTACGACACGCACCAGCAGGCCCTGAAGAACCGGATCGACGAGGCGATGCAGGGCCTGAACTACCGCGAGCGGGAAATCCTCCGCCTGCGGTACGGCCTGACCGACGGCTACTCCTACACGCTGGAAGAAGTCGGCAAGATCTTCAGCGTGACCCGCGAACGCGTCCGCCAGATCGAGACCAAAGCCGTCCGTAAGCTCCAGCAGCCCTACCGCTGCCGCTCGCTGGCCAGCTTCATCGACGGCCTGGAAGCCCCGACCGACGCCACGCCCGCGGACGCCTAGTTCAGCGCGGCTTCGCCGGCCGCTCCGTCGGCTGCGTCGCCGCGTCCCAGTGCGGGGCGGCGAGCGGGGCGACGCCGGGAATGAAGCATTCGCGGCCGCCGCAGCCGTAGGTCGCGCAGCCGCCGCCATAGTCCCAGCAGTCGCGGTGGTGCGGCGTATTGCAGCGGCGGCAGACGACGACCGACTGGGCCAGCGAATCACCGCAGACGCCGCAGCGGGCCTCGTCGAGCAGTTGCGGCTGATCGCTCACGACGAACTCGATGCCGGACGCGGCGGCCAGATGCAGCTGGTCCGACAGCATCAGCGTCCGCTCGGCGAACTCCTCGATGTCGATGCCGCGAGGCGAGTTCCAGAGCTTGCGAACGACGAGCCAGCTGGGCGAGAGGCTGATCGTCGTCTCGCCCGGCAGCGGGTGCCGCCAGAGTTGCTCGATCGCCAGCCGCACGCCGTCGGTGAGCAGGTGGCGAACCTCGTCGCCGTCGGCGGCCTTGACGATCCAGCGGCGGCGGAACTCCTCCCAGTCGAACTCGACCGGGAACAGGCCGCGGGTCGGCGGCACGAGGGCGGGCCGCGATTGGTGATAGTAGATTTCGCACTGCGTTCGCAGGTCGCGCTGCTGGATGGTCATTTGCAGCAGCCGCTCGCCGCCGGAGCCGCGCAGCGTGGTCACGGTCAAACGGGCGTGCGACTCGCCGTGTTGCATCCAGACCGCGGGCTGCGAGAACCAGCCGCCGGGGTGGAGCGTGCCGTGGAAGCGGCGGGCGACGTGCTTGAAAGCCTCGTTCCACTGGCCGCCGCCGCGGGCGCTGGCCAGCGTCGCGATCGCCATCGCGATCACGCTGCCGAACAGGATCACGGCGATGACGAAGCACTCCACGGCAGGCATCCTTTACAGAATCGAGACCGTCACTCGATTTTGAGTCGCCGCAGGATGGAGTGCAACCGAGGAATGCGGAATGCGGAGTTGGGAATGCGGAATAGCAGGCATCGCTTCTGCTGTCATTCCGCATTCCGCATTTACTCTGGCCCGATATACATCACGTCGTCGCCGGAGCGTGGGCGGCGGCGGGCGGAGGGGATGTAGGGCTGCCGGGCGGGCATTTGCGGCGTGGGCGTGTTCTCGTCGATGAACATCACGTCGCCGATTGCGGCCGCGCCGGCGAATTGCACTCCCTGGCCGGCCCGCCGCTCGTAGCGGACGACGTTCGAAGAGCTGCGGGCGCCGCCGCCGTCGCGCAGGCTCCGCGGGTCGAGCGGCAGTTGATAGGTGCACTCCTTTTCGAACCAGTTCTTGGCAGCGTAGTTCGTGGCCTTATTGAGGTTCAGGAACTGGCCGCGGGCCACGTCCCACAGCCGCTCGCAGACGAGGTCCAGCGGCATCTCGCTGGTCCAGACCAGGCCGATGTCCGCCGGGTTCACGAAGCCGCTGAACGAGACGTTGGGGTGCCACAGCGGCGTGATCCAGCGGATGTCGGGCGGGCTGGCAGGATAGGCATAGGGCATCCGCAGGTCGATCTGGTGCAATTCGATGACCGTGACGTCGGAGCTGGCCGCCGCGTCGCGGCCCAGACCCTTGCCCCGGAACGTGAGCGTGTAGCGGTCGGGCGGATCGCCCGTCACTTCCAGGCTGAAGATCGAGCTGGCCGCATCGAGCGCCGCCAATAGCTCGCGGTCGGCGTTGAGTCGGGCGATGCGGGAGGAAGCGTCCACGGGGTCGGTTGGTCGGTGGTCGGTGGTCGGTTGGTCGGTGGTCGGTGGGTCGGTGGTCGGTTGGTGGATCCGACCGACCCACCGACTGACCGGCTTACTGGTTCTTCGGTTCTTCAGGCCTGAGTTCTTCGCTTTCCTCGGTCTTCTCGGCGCTCATCTGGCCGCCGATCCAGAAAACGCCGCAGACGAGGGCCAGGGCGGCCAGGACCGCGCCGCCGACCCAGTACCACACCGTGTAAGGACTGGCCTTGCCGGCGGTCGTGCCAGTCTTGCTCGGCGGCAGGTACTTTTCCAGTTTGGCCGCGACGTCGTCGTATTTGGTGACCCACTTGTCGCGCTCTTTCGTCAGGTTGGCGATCTCCTCGCCCTGTTTCAGAAGGTCGGCGTCGGCCTTGGCCTTCTGGGTCTGGAAGCTGCGACGCAGCTCTTCCATCTTGACCTGGAGCGAGTGGATCTGACCGTCGCGGGCTTCGACGTCGGCGGAGAGCCGCTGGGCCTGGTCGTGCTGAGACAGGGCCTTGCTGACCGCGCCGCTCTCGCCGGACCGCAAGGCGCTGACGACCTGGTCGAGAATCTCGGCCTGGCCGCGGGAGCGCTCTTTTGCGGACTGGGCGGCCTGCTGGGCCGCGAACGAGTCGCCGGCGAACTTCTCGATCGCCGCGACGATCTTGTCTTCGTGCTTGGCGTCGGCTGGCGGCGGGACAAGGGTTTTCCAGGCAATTAGCCCGACCAGGGCCAGCTGCAGCGCGAGCGCCCCGGCAATCGCGATTCCCTGCCACGGCGGCTGCGGCGACTGAGGTTGATGCAAGTGAATGACGGGTGCGTGGCCGGCGGCTGCCGAGCCGCGGCTGGTGGTAGTGACGGGCATGGCTCCGCACAGCTCCCCTACGGTGTATTCGAGATCCGCCGCCCGAAATCGGCTGGCCGTGACAAAAAATCCGCCGGTTCGCCGCACCCGATGGCGGGGATCACCTGTCCACTGAAACATCCCCCGGTCGCCGCGGCACGGGTCGATCACATACGCGACATCCAGCTTCTTGTTGAAGAAGTTGTCGCAGATGAACATGTCCATGCCGGAGAGGAACACGCCCCAATCGGGGTGCGTGTGATACCAGCCGACCATCTGCAGCTCGACCGGAAATTCGTCTCGCTCGCGGGTGATCTGCGACCAGGTGTCGTGCGTGAACTTGAACGAGCCCTTGGTGCTCTCGTAGTGCTGGGCCCGCAGGCTGTCGGTGACGATGACAAACGGCTTGCCGTCTTCGTCCTCGTAATGCCCGCCGAGCAGCACGCCGCCCAATTCGACCGACGTATCCGACTGGGCGTGGTCCTCCATGTCCAGGAGCACGTCGAGATCGACAAAGATCGGCAGGTCCTGCTCCTCCGGCGAGCCGTAAGCCGCGACCGCATA
>DASRJB010000229.1:0-3451 GCA_035649715.1 Pirellulaceae bacterium | reverse complement strand
CGCTCTTGGAGCAGCATCGCCCAGCTCCGGGTGCGGAAGACCTGCGCTGCTTCGAGTGGTTTCATCTCTGGCATCTCTGTCAGCATGCCCAGCGGGGAGTGCTCCGCGGCGACGGCCGGCCCGTGCGGGCCATCGCCGCTGCACCGGACGGCAGCGTCTGGGCCTCGGCCGGCGACGGCGGCACGATTCACCTCTGGGATCCGGCGACCTTGCAATCGCTCGGCACGCTCCGCCTCGATGCGGCCAAGGTCCACTCGCTGGCGATCTCGAGCGACGGCCAGCGGCTGGCGGCTGCCTGCGGGGAACGTCCTGCCGAGCTGTGGGACCTGGCGACTCGGCAACGCCTGGCGAGTCTCGGCAAGGCCACGGAAGTCCTGTTCTCGCCGGACGGCGGCACACTCTATTCCAGCGGCGGCCGGCGGCTCGTTGAGCTCTGGAATGGACGGACGGGAGCCCGGCTCGGCTTGCTCTCGGGAAACGCCGGCTTGCCCAATTGCCTGGCTGTTTCCGGCGACGGCAGCAGCCTTGCCCTGGCAGGCAACGACCGCCGCGTATGTCTCGCGGATCTGACTTCGACCGAGAAGGCATTCGTGGAAGTCGGCACGCACCGCTCCTATGTGCTGTGCCTGGCGTTCTCGCCGGACGGAGCGGCACTCATCTCCGGCAGCGAGGACGGCTACGTGCAGCTCTGGGACGTCGCGGGCCGCAAGGCCCAGCTCGAGCAGCCGCTGCGGCAGCACACCGGCGCCGTCAACGCCGCCGCCTGGTCGCCCGACGGACGCCACGTCGCTACGGGCAGCGGCGACGGCTCGATCAAAGTCTGGAATGCCCAGACGCGCGAAGTCGTCCTTCAGCAAGGTCATCCCGGTCCTGTCTATTGCATCGCCTTCACGCCCGACGGCAACTCGCTGCTCACGGGCGGCGAAGACGGCGGCGTGCGCGTCTGGAATCTGAAGTCGCGTCCCGAGCCGCTGGTGCTGTCTGGGCACGAGCGGTGGGTTCCCGCGCTTTCCATCTCTGGCGACGGCCGGTGGCTGGCCTCCTCATCGTCCGACGGTACGGCCCGGCTCTGGCGGCTCGCCGGCCCAGTCGCGGATGACAATGCTCCTTTGCAGCCGCTCGTGCTCAAGCCCGATTCGCAGCCAGTGCCTGCCTGGATGTCGCGCGAGGGGATGGCGCTGGGGGGCGAGCCCGATCGCGTCATGGGCGTAGGCTTCACTTCCTCCTCGCAGCAGGTGATTACCGCCGACTTCGGCGGGCGGGTGCGGCTGTGGGATGCCGCCACCAGCAACGAAGCGGGCGAGTTCGAGCCGGCCGATGGGCCGATCTGGGCGCTGGCGATTTCCCCGGACGGCCAGACGCTGGCCGCCGCCGGTTATACCGCCAACGTGCTCACCGTCTGGGATATTGCGTCGCGAAAGAAGCGAACGGTCCTCCGCGGACATACCGACCGCGTCTGGACCGTGGCCTTTTCACCGGACGGACGCCGCATCGCCTCTGCGGCCAACGACAAAACGGTCCGCATGTGGGACGCCTTCAGCGGATCGCCGCAGGGCGTCGTCCACCTGCCCGTCGAGTTTCTATTCGCCCTGGCCTGGTCCTCCGACGGCCGCCAAATCGCCGCCAGCGGCGACGATTGCCGCATCCGCTTGATCGACGCGGCGGCTGCCAAGGAACTCAAGCCGATCGGCCAGCACCCGGCGGCCATCCGCGGGCTGGCCTTTTTCCCCGACGGCAAGACTTTGGCCGCCGGCGGCGACGACGGCGCCGTGCGGCTCTGGGACCTGGCCACGCGCCAGGAGCGGGCGACGCTCCGCGTCCGAGGCTCTTCCATCTGGTCGCTGGCCGTCGCCCCAGACGGACGGCAGGTGGCCGCGGGCGACGGGGATGGCGAGATCACCGTCTGGAATCGCGCCGACCGGGAATGATGTCCCTAACGCACGATCGCCGCGTAGATGGCCTGCATCTCGCCCACGACCTCGGCCGCTTCATTGAGCATGCCGACTTCACGCAACAGCGGCAGCGCCTTTTCGAACAATTCCAGCGCCTTGAGTGGATCGCGGCGAAGGAGCATGGCGCGGGCCTGGTAGGCATACGTCCGCCCGATGTAATAGTCGTCGCCTTCCGCCTCGAACAGCGGCATTGCGACGGCGTACCGCCGCAGCGCCTGGTCGGGATCTTTCCGCATGGCCGCCAGTACGCCGAGGTAGAGCGTCGCGTAAGCCTCGTTGTGCTTGTCGGCATTTTCGCGGGCGATGTTTGCCGCCTGCTCGTAGTGCTCGGCCGATTTCTTGATCAGCTCGGCCGCCTTGTCCGCCTCCTTTTCGGCGCGATACCGATACACGGTGGCGACGTTGCTGATTGCCCAGGCTTCGCCGGAGCGGTCCATCGTGAAGCGGGCCGTCTTGAGCGCCTTATCGAACTGGGCCAGGGCCTCGTCGTACTTGCCCTCGTTGCGGAGCAGCCGGCCGCTGATGATGATCTCCGCGACCTGTTCCGAAGGCCCCCGAATCCGCCCCGGCGGCAACTGGGCCGGCTTCTGTCCCGCCGGTTTGTTCTCCTGAGCACATGCGGCTGACCAGCCGCCGGCCAACGTCAGGAAAATGCAACCAGCGGCTAACGCTGAATTTCGGGCGCTCACGCTCATCGGCGGCTCCTTGATAGACCTGCACAGCCCCGGCGGGACGGCGGTGCCGACAAGTCTCCATTTTTGTGGGCCCGTACGCAATTGTGTACATTGGTACGCTATTTGCAGTATAGTTCCGT
The DNA here is from genome assembly GCA_035649715.1 of Pirellulaceae bacterium. GTDB lineage: Bacteria > Planctomycetota > Planctomycetia > Pirellulales > Pirellulaceae > CAYLLN01. Next base: position 685 of record DASRJB010000229.1, on the reverse strand, counting down.
TTGCGCGGCAGGCTGCCTTTTTGGCAAGCCGCGGGACCGGGAGTCGCCCGCAACGCCGCGCCGTTTGCACCTTGACGACGAGAGGCCTCCGATGGGTCACTCCAAAACATTCCAATCGCACCTGTTCAACGACGGTCTCTAACCCTTATGTCACTTTTGTTGCTAATCCACGTTCTTCACAAATGTGCTAGACGCAACTCCTTTGGCAAACAAGACTTGCGACTATGGCTTGCCGCAAAGTGCTCGTTCAAGGAAGCCGCCCGCAACCACCCGGTTAGGGTCTGTTCAGCGCGGCAGCGAAAGGCTCACGGGCAGCTTGCGGGCAGCACGGCAGCGCGTTAGAGATAGCGCCAGTTTGGCGGCGGTTGGCTTCTTGCGCGGAGGCGATCATGGCTGCTGAAAAATGGGATGAGACCGGGAGGGTTTGGGAGGAGGATCATGGGCTGCTCGATGAGGAGCAGGTGGCGGTTTGTCGGCGGGCGGATGTGGCGGAGCCGCCTTCGCCGGTGCCGACGCGCATGATCAGCAACGGCGAGTACATGCCGGCGCCGCAGACGCGGCAGCAGAAGCAGGTCGAGTCGCGAGTGGGGGAATTGGCCGAGGCGGCCAGCCGGAAGCTGGGAATCAGCCGGCGGCAGTTTCTGGCCGGATCGGGCGGAATGGCGGCGGCCCTGCTGGCGATGAA
>DASRJB010000228.1:0-2338 GCA_035649715.1 Pirellulaceae bacterium | reverse complement strand
CGCCGATGTCCCGTCGAAAGAGCCGTCGCCGGTTCCGCAAGCCAACCTCGACCAGAAGAACCCGCAGCCGCCCAGCACGCCCCCCGAGGTCGCGCCTCCCGGGCCGATTGAGTCAATACCGCTTGTGCTGCCGCCAGCCGTGCCCGGTCCTGCGGTCGAGATCGAGGGCAAGGCCCGAGTTGAGAATAGTGTCGCCCCGGTGACGGGAAATACCGGCAAAGCCAGCAAGAAAAAGGGTGCGAAGGCCGCGGCCGATAGGCAGTGGCTGACTCCGGCCCGGAAAGCGGCGCCGACCGCTGCGCAGCTCGCGAAAGCCCACGAGCAGATCGCGGCGCTCGAGCGGCCCCCGCCCAAGACGGACCAGGAGCGTGGGACCCTGGCCGCCAACCTGCTCGCGAAAGGCAAGGACCAGCAGTTGCCCGACGCGGATCGCTACGCCGCGTTGGAGAAGGCCTGCGAGCTGGCCGCCTCGGCCGGAGATGCGAAGCTGCTCGCGCAGGCCGTGGGCGCGCTGACGCAGGCCTTCGAGCTCGATCCGCGGCCGCTGGAAGGAAACTGGCTCGTGCAGGCCGCGGAGAATGTCGGTACCGCGCCGCAGGTCGATGCGCTGCTCGTGGCCCTGCAGCCGGCGATCGCGTTCGCCGTCTCCGAGGGGGACTTCGAAGAGGCCTTGCGTCTGGCCGACGCCGCGCTGGCGGTGTGTCAGAAGCCGCAAGGACAGCAGCACCGCGAGTGGGCCATCTGGGGCAGGCAGGATATCGCCCGCCAGCACGCGGCGCGAAAGACGATGAACGACGCGCTGGCAACCCTGCAGCCCCACGATCCGGCCGCGCACCTGGCAGCAGCAAGGTGGCTGATCCTGGAGCGGAACGACTGGCCGCGGGCGCTGCCGCATCTGGCGCAGGCATCCGATCCGCAGCTCAAGCAGGCGGCGGCGCTCGACCTCGCCAATCCCGCCACGAGCGAGGCCCAGCTCGCGGCGGCCGACGCCTGGCATGCCGCGGGCAAGGGACCGCCCGGGGAGGCGTTTTGTCTGGCGCGGGCCTTGCACTGGTACGAGCTCGCTCGCCGCGGCAGCCTGCCAAAGCCGGAGAGCGTCAAGGCCGAGCGGCGAATCGCCGAGCTGCGGAGTTCCCGAGCGGTAGCTGCCCTGCAGCTCAGGCTGAAGTCCGCGGTCGGCATCGGCAGTCTCAGCGATCGTCTTTCGCCGGCCGTGCGGCGGCATTGCGTGGCGGCCTTTACCTTCGAAGCCAGCGACTTGTTCTCCGCTAACGGCGAAACCACGCTGATCGATCGCAGCGGCCGGCGGCATCACGGCCGCGTCTATGGCACGAGCCCGTCTTTCGGCAAGGTCGGGGCGAGCTACCTGTTCGACGGGCCGGAGGACGTGGTGGAGTGCTCCGACGCGCCCAGCCTGAATCCCACGTCCGGGCTGACGCTGTGTGCCTGGGTCCGGCCGCAGCAGGTGAGCCAGGGCACCGTCGATTACATCATCAGCAAGGACGATTGGAAGGTCGGCACGCCCCGCGGCTTCGTGCTGCGGCTCTCGTACCGCGGCCGGCCGAACATGACGCTGGGGTCAGGCGGCTGGTGGGGCCCGACCGTCCGCGAAGCGATCAAGTTGAACGAGTGGACCCATCTCGCGGGCGTCTACGACGGGCGGCAGATCGTGGTGCTCGTCAACGGCGAGGAAGTCGGTCAGGGCGCTTGCGCGGGGCAGCCCACGCCCAGCCCCTTTGACCTGCGGATCGGCAAGGGCACCTACGACAAGAACCGCCGCTTCCAGGGCGAGATCGACGAGGTCGCGATCTTCGACATGGCATTGACCGCCGCCGATATCAAGACCATTTACGAGCTGGGCACCAAAGGCCAGTCGCTGGCGAACTGAGGGATGGGTTCTGAACAATTGACAATTGTATAGAATTAACATAGAATGTTCCCCATGCCTTCCTCCGCCAGCGGCATTCGAATTTGGCGTGCCTTTGATGCGCATCACGACCGCGGCGCGGTTTTCGCCACAACTGCCTGCGGGGAAATGGTTTATGGCGAGAAACGTCAGCAGGCGTGCGCGCATAATGCGCATAATCGTCGGCGGCTAGATTTCGTCGCAACTCTTTTCTCCAAAAGAAGTTGCGTCGTTTTTTGCGCTCGGAAGTTTTTTTCCGCCGTATGCGCGCATTATCCTGCCCGTCTGCTGGCGGCCGTCCTCCTGCTGCTGTGCGCGACGGCCTGGGCCGACGATTTTCCGCAGCCGGCGAACCAGGGGGCGGGCGCCGGCGAGCGGCCGCTTTCGGCCGAGCAGGCAGCCGCGGGGTTCCGCCTGCCGCCGGGCTTCAAG
>DASRJB010000227.1:0-3761 GCA_035649715.1 Pirellulaceae bacterium | reverse complement strand
GCACCACGTTCGACCTTTCGCTCGAAACCGGCGACCAGATTCCCATCGAGGAACGCTCCCCCGAGGAAATCACCCACGGCTTCGGCCGCCAGACCGCCCCCGACGCTATCGGCGTCTATAATCCGGCCTTCGACGTCACCCCCGCCCGGCTGATCAAAGCCATCATCACCGAGCGCGGCGTGATCGAACCCGTCAGCCGCGAAACGATCGCCGCGATGCTAAAGAGTCCCGCCGCCGCAGTATGAGCACCCCCGCCTACGATCCCGACTATCCCTACACGCCGCAGCCGGCGGTTTTAGAGGGACCACCCGGCCCACGAAAGCCGCTGCCCTGGGCGGTCGTCTGGCGGTGGACCAAGCGGCTGGCGATCGCGGCGGTGACGTGCGTGCTGCTGGTTGCCGTATCCGTCGGCTACGTCGCCAGCCGCGCTTGGCGGCAGGCGGACTCGATCGCTCGGCTGAAGCAGCTCGGCTGCCTCATTGACTACGCCCATGAGGAGGATTTGCTGGAAGAAAGTGCCCTTGCGAGGGACTTGCGCGAAGCGTTTGGCGACGAAGTCTGGGGGACCGTCGTCGGCGTACGGGCCGATCAATCATTCCTGTTTCGCGGACGGCTAACCGCCGACGAAACAGCCGCCATCTGCAAAACCTGCCGTCAGTTCGGGTCCCTGCGATCATTTGCGATCGCCAGCGATTCGTTTCGGATCGAGCAGATTGCGGATTGGCCGCAGCTGCCACTCCTGCAAAAGCTGTCCATCCACAGCCAGGCGCTTTCTGACGACGATGTCGCGCGAATTGGAAAACTGTCCCAACTGCGCGAGCTGGAGCTGACAGCGCCGAGACTGACCGCAGCAAGCCTGAGTCATCTGGCCGGGCTCACGCACCTCGACTCGCTCACACTGCGCGACGCGAGGCTGGGAGGCGCAGCTCCGCGAGTTGGACAAGGTTTTCCTGAGTTGGAGTATCTGACAATCAAGAACGCAACCGAGCTATCCGACGAGGCCTTTGTCAGCCTAGGACCATTGGCTGGGTTGAACCATGCCGTGCTCGACGGGACTACCATCGGCGATCGCGCGGTGAAGCATCTGGCGAACTGCCAAAACCTCAACCTGCTGTCGCTGGTTGGGACGCGAGTCACGGATGCGTCTCTTACGGAGTTCAGAAAACTGGCCGACCGGGCGCTGTCCCAATTGGATTTGGAAGGCACCGCGGTTACCGATCGCGGACTAGCTGCTCTCGCAGGTTCTGAGCTTATGAGTCTTTCGCTGGACAGGACGGCTGTGACCGACGAAGGAGTGCGGGAAATCGCAGGCATGCGCGGGCTTGATTTCCTATCACTCCGCGATAGTCGGGTCACCGGCGCGGGCGTGGCGCACCTGCGTTTCTCGTCGCTATCGGTCTACCTCGATGGCGCTCCGCTAACTCCGGAAGGAATTAGGGCACTGGCCCAAGCTAAGGCCGATGTAATCACGGTGGCACGCACTACGTTCGGCGATGCGGATCTGATGCTCTTTGCGAACAATGACGTTCTCAAGTCACTGGACGTCACCGGCGCGAAAGTTACGGAAGAGGGGGTGCGCAGCTTTCGCACCGCGCGGGCCAAGCGATTCGCAACCGCGGGTCGCGAGGATCAATTGCTGCTATTCTCGGACTTTGCTGAAGAACCGCCGGCAGACTCAGGTCCGGGCTTCTGATCGGCAGCTGGAAGCTGCCGCGCTACCGGCCGAAGCAGTACAGGTGCCCGGCGGTCCGCAGGTAGATGCGGCCGTCGAGCAGAGCGGGAGTGGCATAGACCTCTTCGCCGAATTCGGCCGAGTGGATCACCTGCCACTGGTCGGTCGCGGAGACGACCGAGAGCGTGCCGCGCTGGCTGAGCAGATAGACCTTGCCGTCGCCGCCGACGGGGGAGGCGTAGTAGTTCGCGGTGCCGGTGACGCGGCCTGTTTTGTGGGCCTTGCCCGTCGCGGCATCGAGGCAGCTCAGGATGCCGCTGTCCTTGATCGTGAATACCCGCCCGCGGTAAGCCAGCGGCGAGGCGCAGAACGGCACGAATTTTTCGAACTTCCAGGCCACGTGCGTGTGGCTGATGTCGCCGCGGCCGCCGGGCCGGATCGCCAGCACCACGTTCTCCGATTTGTCGAACAAGTTCTGGAACTCGTCGTACTCCGGCTGCGTGATCTTGCCGTCCTTGTTGCGGTCGCACTGCACGAAGCGGGTCTTGAGGGCCAGCGAGTTCGAAACTTCACTGGTCTCCAGCGTTCCGTTCTTGTTCTCGTCGTTCACCGACAGATAGTCCGCGAACGGCTCCAGCCGCACGCGGTCGCCGGGCTCGGCTCCCGCGGACCAGCCGGCGGCGAAGAGCCGGTTGTCGTCGCCAACCGTGACCGTCATGCAGTTCACGCGCGACAGGCCGCGAACGGTCCACATTTCCTTGCCGCTCTGATAGTCGTAGCCGGCGACACGCAGCGTGCCGGCGACGACGATCTGCTTTTTGCCCTCGACCTGCCACACGACGGGCGTCGAATAGCCGCGGGAGAACTCCGAGCGGTCCGTCCGCCACAACTCCTGGCCGGTCCGCTTGTCGTAGGCCGCCAGGAACGAGCCGCTGTCGTGGTCCTGGCAGAGGATCACCCGCTCGCCGTCCAAGATCGGCGAGGCCGCGGCCCCGAATTCGTCGTTGAACGGACCCATCGGCTGTTTCCAGAGCTCTTTGCCGCTGTGGTCGTAGCAATAGAGGCCGCTGCTTCCAAACAGCACGACAACCCGCTCCGCGTCGGCCGCGGGGCTGGGCTGGGCGTAGCTGCCGATGCCGTGAATCTGCTCCAGCGTCTTGTGCGGCGATTCCACGCGCCACAGGATCTTGCCGCTGGCCCGGTCGAGGCAGAGCGTCTCCAAGTGCTCTTTCTCGCGGACAGCGGTCAGGAAAATCCGCCCGCCGACGATCGCCGGCGAGGAGTGCCCCGGCGGCAGCTCGGTCTTCCAGACCACCAGCTTGTCCGGCGCAATCTCCGTCGGCAGCGGACCATCGACGACGGCCTGCCCGCCCCGCGGCCCGCGGAACTGCGGCCAATCGGCGGCTGCTGCGCAAGTGACGGAGAGAAGGAGAGACAGAAGGGCGGAGTGAGGGCGGGTCATGCGTGGGGCGGAAGGTTAAACACGAAGGACACCAAGAGCACAAAGGTGGGAGGGAAGTAAAATCTTAATCTGCCGATCCCACTCACTCCACTCGGCTTGCTTCTTCGTGTCCTTGGTGCCCTTCGTGTTTATTGGCCCTTGCATTCCGATTGGCGATTCCTCGTTTAGCCCGTAGGCGGAGGCGCAGGCGATTCCCGCGGGCGCCGTCGGCTCCGGCTCCGGGTTAGACGACATTGGCTATGCAGGGCTCAATAACCCTACGCCGGCTCGATCCGGCATTCGATCCGCTTGCCCTCGCGGCTGCTCTGGAAGATCGCATCGATCAGCTCCAGCGTGGCCAGCGTGCCGCGGCAGGTGGCGCGATTGTCGCGGCGACCGGTGCGGATGCAGTCGAGCCAGTCCTGCACCAGCAAAAAGCCGCGGCGGCCGCCGTAGCCCGGCGATTTGTCCTCGGCCGTGGTGAATACGTCTTCCATCGCGTGCCACTGCGGCTGCGGGCCGTGGATTTCGAGCGCTCCGTTGGTGCCTTTGCGATTGGCGTCCCAGTGGACCCACCGCTGGCTGCCGCGGATGGTCCAGCGGCTCTCGCCGGCCCACCGCGGATGCCAGTAGCCGCCAACGAACGTC
>DASRJB010000226.1:0-3003 GCA_035649715.1 Pirellulaceae bacterium | reverse complement strand
CCTGCGGCCAGACCGGTCGGTTGGTCCAGACGTGCACCTCTTTCACGGTGCCGACGTGTCCGTCCTTGATGACCTGGGCCGCTCGCCGCAGGTTGCTGTCGGCGGTGAACTGGTTCCCCATCTGGGTCGCGACCTTCTTCTCGGTCGCAATCCGCTGCAAGTGCCGCACTTCGTGGATCGACTTGGCCAGCGGCTTCTGGATGAAGCAGTGCTTGCCGCGGCTGATGGCCGCCGCGCCGATCACCGCGTGGCAGTGGTCCGGCGTGCTGACCGTGACCGCATCGATGCTCTTCTCCATCTCCTCGAACATCTTGCGGAAGTCGTGGTACTTTTTGGCATTGGGCCAGCGGTTGGCGGCGAAATTGAGGTTCTTGTCGTCGATGTCGCAAATGGCGACCATATCGCCGGCCTTCCCGGCATCCTGCGAGTCGCCGGCGCCCTTGCCGCCGACGCCGACGCTGGCGAAGTGGATCTTGTCGATCGCGGCCCGGCTTTCGCGCGGCGCGATTCCGCCGGCGACCCAAAAGCCAGCCCCGATCGCCGCCGAAGTGCCCAGAAATTTGCGGCGGGAAGTCTTGCGAGCCATGTGCGTATTCTCCTGAAATGCCCGTTGCGGAATGGATATATCGTGGCTGGGCCTTAGCGTAGCCCAGCGCGGGGGAGTTTGCAATTCGGTCGGTCGGTGGTCGGTTGGTCGGTAAATCGGTGACAACCGACGGACCGATCACCGATTAACCGACCCACCGACCCCTAGTTTCCCGTACTCTCCTCCAACACCTCTTCCGCCACGTAGATCGGCAGGATCGGGTCGCAGGCGACGGCGACGGCGATGGCGTCGCTGGGGCGGGAGTCGATCTCGACCAGCTCGCCTTCGCGCTTGACCCGCAGCTTGGCGAAGTAGATGTGGTCCCGCAGCTCGCTGATTACGACGCTGTCGAGCTCGCCGCCGAGGGCCTCGATCGACTGCACGAGCAGCTCGTGCGTCCGCGGCCGCGGCGATTGCACCCGCTTGACGCCCGTGTTGATGCTCTCGGCCTCGAACAGGCCGATCAGGATCGGAAACGTGCGGTCGCCCTCGACCTCGCGAAGATAAATCACCTGCTGCGGATTGATCTCGCTGATGATGATCCGCGTCAACTGCATCTGCACCGGCATGGCTGTTCCTGGAGCGTTGCGGCGGCGATTCCCCGCCGTTGATTATACGCGCGTTCGCCAGCGGCGCGTTAGAGCCGTAGGTTCAAGGTCGCGACCGCCGCCGAGCGTCGGCCGCGGACCCATGCGGGAAGGCCCTAGCGCGGCATTGCCGGCCCAACGGGCCGACCTTCGCCAGCCCAGGTCAACGGCCTGGGTCGGCGGGCGATCGATGAATATGGCAGCCCCGCAGGGGCGCAGTATTTCGCCCCTGCGGGGCTGCCACGGTTCATATGCACGCTAACCCAGGGCTTGCGGCTGTGCCGCCGCGCCCTGGGCTAGAGTAGGTCGGCCCTGCGGGCCTGCACGCTCCGTGATCAGATTTGGTCTCGGCTGAGACAACCCTGCTAGTTCAGCTCCTCGGAGGTGACCGGTTGTTACCGCAGCGGGCACCAATTTTCCGGATTCCTTTTCGCTTGACGGACGCGGCCCTTGTACATTGAAGCCGCAGGAGGAGGATCATGGTCCGCATCGCCCCTTTCGTGCTCTGCCTGGCGTGTGCCTCGGTTGCAGCCCAGGAACAATTCGCCGCCAAAGTGACGCACACCTACAAAACAGCCGGCGACGTGGAGATCAAGGCCGACGTGCTGGGCTTTGCCGACGACCGCACGCGGCCGGTCGTCGTCTGGATTCACGGAGGAGCGCTCATCATGGGCCACCGCGAAAGCGTCCCGCGGTGGCTGCAAGACGCCGCCCGCGATAACGGCTTCGTGCTGGTGTCGATCGATTACCGCCTCGCGCCGGAGACGAAGCTGCCGGAGATCATCGGCGACCTGGAGAGCGCCTTTCGCTGGGTCCGCGAGCAGGGGCCAAAATTGTTTCATGGCGACGCTGCGCGGGTCGGCGTGGTCGGCGGCTCCGCGGGTGGCTACCTGACGCTGACTTCCGGATTTCGCGTGCAGCCGCGGCCGGCGGTGCTCGTTTCGCTGTGGGGCTACGGCGACCTCGTCGGTCCGTGGTACAGCACACCCAGCCCGCATCCGCGGCACCAGACCAGCAAGCTCACGCGCGTGGAAGCTTTCCAGCAGGTCGCCGGGCCGCCAATCTCCGACGCGCGGCAGCGGAAGGGCGACGGCGGCGCGTTCTATCAGTTCTGCCGCCAGCAGGGATACTGGCCGGAGGCGGTTTCGGGCTGGAATCCGCACACGCAGGCCGAGAAGTTCCATCCCTTCATGCCGCTGGTGAACGTCACGCCCGAGTATCCGCCGACGCTGTTGATCCACGGCGAAACGGACACCGACGTGCCGCACGAACAATCCGTGCAGATGGCCGCCGCGCTGAAGAAGCACGGAGTCGAGCACAAGCTGCTGAGCATTCCCGGTGCGGAGCACGGCCTGGCCGGCGTCCCGCGGGAGACAAGCGACGAGGCCTATCGCTCGGCAGTCGATTTCCTGAAAGCGCATTTGAGCAAATAGCGGAGTCGCTCCATGAAACGCATTGGCTGGATCTTGTTGCTGGTCGCTTGGACCGGCCCGCTCGCGGCAGAGGACTTTGCCCTGCACACCTTTGGCCGCCAGCAATTGACTGACGTGTATTACTCGGAGGGCATCGCGGCGGGCGACCTCAATCGCGACGGCCAGGTGGATATCGTGTATGGCCCGCACTGGTATGCCGGACCGAAGTTTGCCGAGAAGCGCGAGATCTTCCCGGCCCGGCCGCAGGACCGCGAGCGGTATGCCAATCACTTCTTTGCCTGGATCTATGACTTCACCGGCGACGGGTGGAACGACGTACTGACGGCCGGCTTTCCCGGAACGCCGGCCTTCGTCTATGTCAATCCGCGGGCCGAGGCGTTCGACAAACCGTGGCCCA
>DASRJB010000225.1:0-16588 GCA_035649715.1 Pirellulaceae bacterium | reverse complement strand
GCTCGGCGTATTCATAGACGGCGGACAGCGCAGCCTGGCCGCCCTTGGCGACGGCGCCGAGCGACTTTTCGGCGATCGTCGTTAGGCCGCCCTCCTTGTTCCCGATCGACGGGTTGTTGTCGATCTCGACGCCGTACAGGGCCGTATGCCAGAGCCACCACTTGATCCGCGCCAGCAGCTTCTCGGCGACGGCCGGGTTGACGGCTCGCCGCGTCAGCAGGTGCTCGGCCCCATAGACCTCGGTCGTCTCGGCCAGGGCCGACGTGCCGCCGCAGGCCACCAGCATGTCGGACGCGACGCCCAGGGCCGGGTTGCAGGTCACGCCGCTGTTGCCGTCCGACCCGCCGCAGTTGGTGCCCAGGATCAGCTCGCTCGCCGGAATCGGCACGCGCTTGACGTCATTGGCCCGCGGCAGCAATTCGCCCAGCAGCCGCACGCCGGCTTCGATCGTTTTGACGGAGCCGCCTTCGTCCTGCATCGAGAGGACCGGGGGAACGCCACGGAGGGCATTCCCTACAGAGCCGTTGCCTTCGATTTGCACCAGGTTCTGCGACTGCATCAGGTAGCCGCTGGTGGCCTGCTCGCAGCCGAGGCCGACGAGCAGGTAGCCGCCGATGTTGGCGTGCTTGGCCATGCCGGCCAGCGTGCGGTTGAGGATTTCGTGCTGCAGGCCCTGATACTGGATGCCGCAGCCGCCGCCGTGTTTGATGGCGATCACGCCGTCGATGTTGGGAAACTGCCGCAGCGCATCGCGATCAAACCGCTGGGCGATGTACTTGCTGACTGTCGCCGAGCAATTCACGGTCGAAATGACCGCCACATAATTCCGCCTGCCCACCTTGCCGCTAGCTCGCTTGTAGCCCAGAAACGTTCGGCCCTCGAGCGGCGCGGGCGGCGGCGGCACGGCCGACGACGGCGCGTGGTCGCGGGCAAACTCGCCGTTGATCAGATTGTGCGAGTGGACCCAGCCGCCGGGCGGCACGCTGTCGGTCGCCTGCCCGATGATCTGCCCGTACTTGCGGACGAACTCGCCCTTGGCGATCGGCCGCACCGCGATCTTGTGCCCGATCCGCACGGGCTGGACCAGCGTGAACCTCGCGCCCGCAATCTCGAGCGAATCCCCTGCCGCCAGACTCCGCGCGGCGACGCAGATGTTGTCATCTGGATGCAGATAGACGGTATCGATGCGAGAGCGGGCAGCAGCTACCGGCATAAAATGCTCACAGAAGGCATAGCTTCAGCATATCTGGCAGCCGTTTTTCGTGCGCGGGTACAATCGCCGGCATGACGCAAATCGTTCAAAACTGTCTTCTCGTGGCGCTCGGCGGCGCCTTGGGAACGCTGGCCCGGTATGGAATCGGGATTGCCGCCGCAAAGCTGCTCGGCAAGGGATTCCCGTGGGGAACGTTGATCGTGAATGTCGGCGGCTGCTTTGCCATGGGCGTGGTGCTGGGAGCGATTGCGAGCTGGGAAAGCCAGTCGCCAGAAGCAATGACGCCGGACATTCGCGGCAGGATCGAATTGTGGCGGACCTTCCTAGCCGTCGGTCTGTTGGGCGGCCTGACTACGTTTTCCAGCTTCGGCGGCGACACGATCCGCGAGCTGCAAGGCGGGCAACCAGGGATTGCGGTGGCCAACGTCGTCTCGAACGTGGCGCTCTCTCTGGTCGCGGTTTGGTGCGGCCTGGCGACGATGCGAATGGCCGATTAGTTCGGCCGCTCGCCCCTCGACACTCGGTGGACCGGACCCTATATTGCGATGTTTCACTCCGTGCCAAGTCCGAGCCCGGGCGAGTTCGGCTGCGTCAGAAGATCGCCCTAAGTCGTGAGCTGCCAAGCATGTACGCCATTATTGCCGCCGACGGACGCCAGTACAAAGTGCAGTCGGGCGACGTGATTCAGATCGACTTGCGCGAAGGCGCCAACCCGGGCGACGCCGTGAAGTTCGACAATGTGCTGCTCGTTTCGGGCGAAGGCGGCGTGAAGGTCGGGCAGCCGACGGTGGCGGGAGCCAGCGTTGCGGCGGAGGTCGTCTCGCAGGACAAGGGCGAGAAGATCTATATCCAGAAAATGCGCCGCCGCAAGAATTTTCGCAAGCGCACCGGCCACCGCCAGAAATACACCCGCGTCAAGATCGGCGCGATCTCGTAGCCTCCGCTAAACGGTCAGTCGGTAGAGTTTCACGGCGTTGTCGAAGAGCAGCTTCCGCTGCTCGGTCGCGGGACGGGAAGCGATGATTTGCTTGAGGGCGCTGGCCCAGTCGCGCAGCGGCGCGCCGTTCAGGCAGACGGGCCAGTCGCTGCCAAAAATCACACGGTCGGGCCCGAACGAGTCGAGGCAGTGATTCACGATCGGGGCCAGGTCCGCCGCCGACCATTCTTTCGTCACGCGGGCCACGATACCGCTGATCTTGCAGACGACGTTTTTCTGGGCCGCCAGCCGCTCGATGTCGCGCCGCCAGGCGTCGGCCGGATGCTCGGGCGTCAGTCCGGCCAGCCGCGGATCGCCGGACTTGAAAAACGCCTTGGGGTCGGCGTTGCCGCAGTGATCGACGATGAACCGCGTGCCTGCGCAGAGCTCGGCCAGCCGCGCGCCGTCGCTCAATTCCTTCGGCCGCAGGCAGAGATCGAAGCTCAGGCCGAGCTCGCCCAGCAGCTGCATGCCGCGGACGAAACTCTCGCTCAGGCAGAAACCCGCCGGAGTCGAGCCGCCGTGCAGCACCTGGCGGATGCCCTTCACGTAGGGGCTCGCTTTGAACTGCGTCGCGTATTTGGCAAAGCCGTCCGACGCCGGCCGCCCGGAAACGACCGCGCCGATCGTCGGCGCATTGCCGCTCTTGCAGATTTCGATCAGGTGCTCCGCCTCGGTCTGCTGCTGGGCCGGATCGACGTCCACCTCCATATACACCGCGTGCTGGATGCCCGTGCCCTCGATCGCGGCCACGTAGTCGCGGATCACATAGCTGCGGGCCAGCAGCGTGCCTGGCTTGATCCACGGCAGCTTGAACTTCTCCAGGTCCCAAAGGTGCTGGTGGCAATCGATCAGCTTAATTTCCACGGCAGGGTCCTGGGCGAAGGCAGGCGGACAGGCCAGCGCTGCGGTTGCGGCGGCGGCGACTTGCGCTGAGAATTGTCGGCGGCTGGTGTTCATAGCTTATTGTTGCCCCTTCGTTTAACTCGGAGCCGCAGGCGACGGCTTTTCGCGAGTAGCCGCCGTCGCCTCCGGCTCCGGGTTAAACGACATGATCCTAAAGAAAGGCCGCGCATGTTGCACGCATCCCGGGTGATTTCGCTATCCGTGCTTTTGGCCGCGGCGATCTGCCCAGCGGGCCGCGGCGAGGACTGGCCGCAGTGGCGCGGGCCGCGCCGCGACGGCGTGTGGCGCGAAAGCGGCCTGGTCGAGAAGTTTGCCTCAAACAGCCTGACGCCGAAGTGGCGCGTGCCGATCGGCGCGGGGTATTGCGGGCCGACCGTCGCGCAGGGCCGCGTCTATGTCATGGATCGCCTCACGTCGCCGACTTCCACCGAGCGAATCCATTGCTTCGATGAGCAGACCGGCAAGGAAATCTGGTCGCTGGCCTACGAGTGCCCGTACAAGACGGTCCGCTATGCCGCCGGGCCGCGGGCCTCGGTCTCGATCGATGCCGGCAAGGCCTATGCCCTGGGCTCGACCGGCCGGCTGCACGTCCTCGACACCGCCACGGGCAAAATCGTGTGGCAGAAAGACCTGGACGAGGAATATCGCATCGAGATGCCGATCTGGGGCATCGCGGCCTCGCCGCTCATCTTCGAGAACCTGCTCATCCTGCACATTGGCGGCGAAGGGGCGTGCGTCGTCGCCCTGAATAAGGAGACCGGCGCGGAAGTCTGGCGAGCACTTTCCGACCGGGCCCAGTACAGCGCTCCGATCGTCGTGCAGCAAGCCGGCCAAAACGTCGTGATTTGCTGGACCGGCGACAGCGTGGCCGGACTGGCGGCCGCCAGCGGCAAGGTCCTGTGGCGCTATCCCTGGAAGCCGAAGAACATGCCGATCGGAGTTGCCACGCCGGTCGTCGAGGGCGACCGCGTCTTCTTCACCTCGTTCTACGACGGCTCGCTGATGCTGCGGCTGCTGCCGGACAGGGCCGAGGTGGAGAAGGTCTGGCAGATCGTCGGCCGCGACGAGCAGAACACGCTCGCCCTGCACTCGATTATCGCCACGCCGGTGTTCGAAAACGGCTATCTCTACGGCACCGACAGCTACGGCGAGCTGCGCTGCCTCGATGCCCGGACGGGCGAGCGCGTGTGGGAGAATCTCACCGCGGTGCCCAAAGCCCGCTGGAGCACGATCCACTTCGTGAAGAACGGCGAGCGGCACTTCATGTTCAACGAGCGCGGCGAATTGCTGATCGGCAAGCTCTCGCCGCGCGGCTTCGAAGAGATCAGCCGGGCCAAGCTGCTGGAGCCGACGACCGACCAGCTGCCGCAGCGGCAGGGCGTGTGCTGGTCGCACCCGGCGTTCGCGAACAAGCACATTTTCGCGCGGAACGACAAGGAACTGGTCTGCGCGAGCCTGGCGGCCGAGTAGCGACGCGCAACGGCGCGTGGTACGGCAGCGGACGCAGCGTACATCAAGATTGACCCACCTGAGCATGCCGGTACAATCGGGAGTGTCGGTCCGCCATTTGGCGTATCTGCTGTGACGAGACTTCTCTCTCTGGCGGACCGGCTGGAACGAACCTTGATTCGAAGAGGTGTTGCGCAGCGGCGGGCTCTCGCCCGGCCGGACGCAGCGGCGAAGGATGCATTTACGCCGACTCGGATCACAAATTGAAGTGACGACGCCCGCCAAGATCAACTTGTTCTTGGAGATCTTGGGTCGGCGGGGCGACGGCTATCACGAGCTGCAGACGCTGCTGGCGGCGATTTCGCTCTACGACACGCTCCACTTTATGCCCGACGATAGCGGCGAGATCAAGCTCGCGTGCCGCTGGGCCGGCAAAGGGTCCGGCGAGATCCCGACGGGGCCCGAGAACCTCGTCTGGCGGGCCGCGGCGCTGCTTCGCGAGCGAGCCCGCACCCGGGCCGGCGCGGCGATCGAATTGATCAAGCGCATTCCCGCCGCGGCCGGGTTGGGCGGCGCGTCGAGTGACGCGGCGGCCACGCTGGTCGCAGCCAACCTGGCGTGGCGGCTCGATTGGCCGCGCGAGCGATTGAGCGAGCTGGCCGCCGAGCTCGGCAGCGACGTGCCGTTCTTCCTGAAAGGCGGACTGGCGCTGGCCCGCGGCCGCGGCGAGCGGCTGCAATCGCTGCCGCCGGCGCGGCTGCATATCGCATTGGTCCGCCCGCCGGTAGGATTGAGTACGGTCGACGTCTATCGCGCTTGCCGGCCGGCGACCGAGCCGAGCGGCGCGGCGAACCTGCTCGCGGCGCTGGCCAGGGGCGATGCGGCGGCGGCCGGCCGCGGCCTCGTCAACGGACTGGAGCCGGCGGCGAGCGGGTTGACCCCCTGGATCGGCCGCCTGCGGCGCGAATTCGAGCGGCAAGACGTGTGGGGACACCAGATGAGCGGCAGCGGCTCGAGCTACTTCGGACTGTGTCGCCACGCCCGGCACGCCCGGCGCGTGGCGCGCCGCTTGCGGGCGAGAGGATTAGGAGCAACCTGCGCGGCCACAACGGCGGTGGCCTGACCCCAGAACGGACGAGAACACGACTACGGAGGGATTCGTCATGGAAATCACCGAGGTCCGCATCAAGCTCATGGAGGACTCGGACGACCGGCTGCAAGCCTTCTGCTCGATCACCTTCGACAACAGCTTCGTGGTCCGCGACCTGAAGATCATCGACGGCACCAACGGCCCGTTCGTCGCGATGCCCAGCCGCAAGCTCACCAGCCACTGCCATCAGTGCGGCTCGAAGAACCACCTCAAGGCCCAGTATTGCAACCAGTGCGGGGCCCGCCTCCGCGAAGACCGCACAATCCGCGACGCTGAAGGGCGGGCCAAGCTCTACGCCGACGTCGCCCACCCGATCAACTCGCAGTGCCGCGAGATGATCCAGAATCGCGTGATCGTCGAATACCGCACGGAGCTGGAACGAGCCAAGCAGCCGGGATATGCCTCGCGCTATGACGAGGATTACGACGACGACGTGGACGCTGCCAGCCTGGTGGCGGAGGAGCGCCGGCAGTCGGTGCCGCAGCCCAGCGGCGCTCACCCGCAGCCGCCGCAGCCCGTGCCTGCGCCACACATTCAGCAGCCTCCGGCGCCCGCGTCCGCCGGTGACGCGCCGGCCGGCGGCCCGCACTTCACCGCGCCGCCGCAGCGCGAGACGGTCAAGGAAACACAGAATCCGCCCGCCAAGAAGGAACCGCCGCGGGGCGATTTTGGGGCGGGGATTTTTTAGCTGAGAAGCTAGACCCGCACCTTTTGCCAGCCGCCGTGGAAGAAGCGACCGGCGGCGAGGAGGCTGCGGAGGATCACGTCGGCGATCATTGCGTACCACGCGCCGGCGACGCCCAGCCCGGCAGCGGGCAAGGCCAGGCCGAGCAGCGGCACGCGCAGCTCGTCCCAAGCCAGCAGGCACGCGCCGGGAATCCGCACGCCGACCAGGCCGATGAACGTGATCGCCAGCGGCCAGGCCGTGTCGCCGCTGCCGCGCAGCGCGCCCAGAAAGACCATGAGCAGCGCCAGCGACGGGCAGGAGAACGCGACGATCTTGAGCAGCCGGCCCGTCAGCTCCGAGGTCTCGCCGCGCTGGCCCAGGAACACCAGCGCGATCGATTCGCCGCCGAAGAAGAGAATCAGCCCGGCGGCGGTCATAATCGTGCAGGCCGAGAGCGCGCAGAGCAAGACACCGCGCACCGCCCGCCGCTGGTCGGCCGCGCCGAGCGATTGCCCGGCGAGCGTCGCAGCCGCAACCTGAAATGCCGATCCGGGCAGGTACGACATGGCTTCGATCTGCACGCCCAGCCCGTGGGCCGCCTGCGCGACGGTGCCGAGACTGTTGATGATCGCCACGTAGATCAGGTGGCAGGCCAGCACCGACCAGACGTCGATGCCGCCGGGCACGCCGACCCGCAGGATCCGCCGCATCGTGGCCGTGTCCGGCTTCCAAAGCCGCAACCAGTGGTCGCGCTCTATTGGCTTTGCCGCCACAAGTTGCAGACCTCCTCCGCCGCGAAACAGCCTCCACAAGATGATCGAGCCGCCGACCGCGTGCCCGCAGGCGGTGCCGATCGCCAGGCCGTCCCAGCCGACCTGTGGAAATGGACCGAGACCCGCGACCAGCGTCGTGCTGACGATCGCGTTCACCACGTTGAGGACGACGCGGGCCCACAGGCCGGTGACGGTATCGCCCGCGCCACGGAGGCAGGCAGTGCCGACCTGCTCGGCCATCACGAAGGGGATCGCCGGCGTGAGGATTCGCATGTAGCGGTTGGCGAGTTCCGCGGAGTGTCCTTCGAGCTGCATGGCCGCGACGAATCGTCCGCCGAGGAAAAGCGCCAGCAGGATGCCG
Organism: Pirellulaceae bacterium; assembly: GCA_035649715.1. Lineage (GTDB taxonomy): Bacteria > Planctomycetota > Planctomycetia > Pirellulales > Pirellulaceae > CAYLLN01. Next base: position 9,093 of record DASRJB010000225.1, on the reverse strand, counting down.
ATGGCAGCGACGCACAGCCCCAACCAGAGAGCCTGCCGCGCGACGTGCGCCGCCTCCTGCCGCTGGCCCGCGCCGACCAGGCGGGCCACGACGGCCAGCGCCCCGATGCTGACGAGCGTGAAGTAGCTCGGCAGCATCCACAGGAAATAGGACATCAGCCCCATCGCCGCCAGCGGCTCGCGGCCGCTGAGAAACCGCCCGGCCAGGAACCAGTCGGTGTAGCCCACGAGTAGATTCAGCGACTCCTCGGCTAGCACCGGCAAGGCCAGCGCGAGCATCGCCCGAAAAGTGCTCGGCGGCGCGATACTCTGGCCCATCGGTGCGACCCCGGCGACGAAAGCCGTCCAGTATGGCGGCCAAGAGTTAGCCGCGGAAGTTCTTCACCCGCAAGAACGTCAGATAGTTCGAGTCGTGGCCGCTGGCGGCGAGGGCGCCGGTCGGCTCTTGAAAGGCCGTGCGGATGGCGGCGATCAGGTCATTGCCGTCGAACTGCCAGTCGGCGTATTGAAAGCCGCTCTTGGCGACATTGGCGTGCTGGAGGACGATCCGCAGGGCGCGCCACGTGCGGAGGTCGGGGGAAGAGATGAGCGACAGCGTGTTGCGGGTCCGCTCGATCGCCGCCAGGCCGCGGTACTCGGGCGGCGTGTCGTTGGCCAGGGCCCAGTATTTCCCGCTGACGGGATCCAGCCGCACGGTGAATTTCTTCGTGCCGCCCGGAAACGCGACGAAGTCTTTCTGCGGGTTGAACGTTGCCGTTTTGCCGTCGGCCGAGATGTGGACGAGCGCGGCCCGCTCGGGGTAGGTCGTGGTGTGGACGCGGAGCAGGTTGACGATCCCGCCGCCGGGCGCGGGCACGGCGTTGCCTTCCAGGAAGCCACGGAATTGCCCGCCGAGCCAGGTGGACTGCGGCGTGATTTGATTGGACGAGGTCCAGCTGGCCGCATTCAGCAGGTCCGCATCGACCGGGGCCGACATGACGAACGGGAGGAAATTGAGCCCCCAGCTGCCGGAACGCACGGCCTCGACGGCCCGCCAAATGCGGCCGCCGGAAACGATCACCGGCGTCGGCGCGGTGGAATACTGCCCCGCGAGCAGCTTGCCGCTGGTGCTCGCCGATGGCGTCGTCCAGGTCGCGCCGCCGTCGCTGGAGCGGCGGATCACGACCGCGCCGTTGACCCGATCGGTGCCCAGCAGGTAGAGCTGCCCGCTATGGACGAACAGCGTGGACCAGAACTGCCCGCGAAGCGTCGCCAGCGGCTGCCAGCTGCGGCCCTGGTCGCGCGAAACGAACAGTTCGGTCGTGTCGCTGACCGTGCCCGCACCGAACAAGTCGTGCGAGGCGACGTACTCGCCGCTGGGCAGGACGACGATGCTCGGCGAGCCGACGTAGCGCTTGGTGCTGGCCGGCTCGAAGTCGATCACCACGCCCGGCGGCGCGGCTTGCGTCCAGGGCACTTGCGTGACGACGGTCGGATCGACCTCCGGCTGTGGTCCGCTGCCGCTGGGCGATAAAAACTCGAAGGCCAGGTCCATGCCGACGCCGGCCGTCCGGCCGCTGCGGAGGATCCGCAGGTCGAGCACGTGCTGCCCCGCGGCCAGCGGTGCGGCGGCGACCGTGGCGAGCTCGGCCGGGCCGAGCGTGAAGACCTTGCTGGCGATGAGCGGTGTGACGTCGCGCCACGCGCCGCCGTCGAGGCGGGCCTGCAGGCGGTCGCTCGTTGTCCAGTTCGAAACGCGGCCGGTGATTGCTTCGGCGCTAGTGCGCTGGGCCGCGACGACCGGCTTCTTCAAAACGACGGCGTCGTTGACGCGGGAATAGTCGGTCCAGTCGAACTTGCCGTCGCCGCTGACGTCGAAGTACGGCTGGGTTGAATCGGCGGGCCGCGCACCGAGCGGCCGGTACATCCGCCCGTGCGCGGCGAGGATCGTATCCACGTCGCGGCGATCGACCGCCAGGTCGCGATTCACGTCCAGCGGCTGACCGGGGTTCTGCCAGACCGAAGCCAGCAGCTGGCGGCTCTCCAAAGACTCGAAGCGAAGCGGGCGGGCTTGGCGCGGGGAAGCGGCGTGGGGCATTCCCATTCGAGCGTAGTCGGCTCAAAACACAGTTCAAGGTTCAAAGCGGCAATCCACCTTGAACCTTGAACCATGAACTTGGTGTTGCGTTGACGGTTCCGGATTTGCGTGTTAGTTTGCCCGCCGTATCCCTTGCTGATTTAAGGAGTTTTGGCGATGGCTCACGAAGTGACGCTGATTACGGGCGACGGCACCGGGCCCGAGCTTTCGCAGGCCGCCCGAATGTGCCTCGACGCGACCGGCGTGAAGATCAACTGGGACGTGCAGGAAGCCGGCGTCGATGTGATGGCCAAGACCGGCACGCCGCTGCCCGACAGCGTGCTGGCCAGCGTCCGCCGCACGAAGTGCGCCCTCAAAGCCCCGATCACCACGCCCGTCGGCACCGGCTTTCGCTCGATCAACGTCCACCTGCGGCAGGAGCTGGGCCTGTTCGCCTGCATCCGGCCGTGCAAGTACTACCCCGGCGTGCGGAGCTACTTCAGCGAGATCGGCGTCGATATCGTCATCGTCCGCGAGAACACCGAAGACCTGTATGCCGGCGTCGAGTTCGAGGCGGGCAAGCCGGCGACCGCCGACCTGATCGATTTCATTAACAAAATCTCGACCGACAAGAAGATCAAGACCAAAGCCGCCGAGACGGGCGTCAGCATCAAGCCGATCAGCCGAAGCGGCACCGAGCGGATCGTCCGCTGCGCGTTCGACTATGCCCGCCAGAACAAGCGCAAAAGCGTCACGGCTGTGCACAAGGCCAACATCATGAAATACTCCGATGGCCTGTTCCTGCACACCGCGACCGCCGTCGCCAAGGAATATCCCGACATCAAATACGAGGAGCGGATCGTCGATAACATGTGCATGCAGCTCGTGCAGAAGCCAGAGCTGTACGACGTGCTGGTGCTGCCGAATCTGTACGGCGACATCGTCAGCGATCTGGGCGCCGGCCTGGTCGGCGGCCTGGGCGTCGCGCCCGGCGAGAACATCGGCCCCGGCGGCGCGGTCTTCGAAGCCACCCACGGCAGCGCCCCGAAATACAAGGGCCAGAACAAGGTCAACCCGACCGCGCTGATCCTTAGCGGCATGTTGATGCTCCGCCACTTGGGCGAGATGGACGCCGCCAACCGCCTGGAGAACGCCGTGGCCGCGATCATCAAGGAAGGCAAGCATGTCACCTACGACCTCAAGCCCGATCGCAACGACCCGACGGCCGTCGGCACCCGCGAAATGGCACAGGCGATCTGCGCCCGGCTGAAATAACGCTTGCCCACGAAGACCAAGACGATCGACGAAACCGTGCAGCGGGGCGGGAAAACCAAATCGCCCGCGATGGCGGACGCCGCTGCCGTCGTGGCCGAGCTCCAGCGAATGGGCAGCCAGAAAGTCAAGGACGGCATGGCGCGGTTCGCCATTCCGTCGGACAAGGCGTTTGGCGTCTCCGTGGCGGATCTGCGAAAGCTCGCGCGGCGGCTGGGGCAAAATCACGCGCTGGCGGTCAGCCTGTGGGAGACGGGCTGGTACGAGGCGCGGATGCTGACGGCGTTTATCGACGACCCCCTGCAGGTGACGCCGGTCCAGATGGACCACTGGCAGCGAAACTTCGACAACTGGGCGATTTGCGACGCGCTCTGTTTTCATTTGTTCGACAAGACGCCGCACGCCTGGCGGAAGGTCAAGGCCTGGGCCGGCCAGCGGGGCGAGTTCCAGAAGCGGGCCGCCTTCGCCCTGCTGTGGGCCCTGGCCGCCCACGACAAACGTTCGGGTGACGAGCCGTTCCATCAAAGTCTGGGGCTGATCGAAGTGGCCGCGGACGACGACCGCAACTTCGTCAAGAAGGCCGTCAACATGGCCCTCCGGGCGATCGGCAAGCGCGGCGACGCGCTCCACGCGGCCGCGGTGGCCGTCGCCGAGCGCCTCGCCGCTTCCGACCGCGTCACGCCGCGGTGGGTGGGCAAGGACGCGCTCCGCGAGCTGAACAGCCCGTCGGTGAAGCGGCGGCTGTCAGCGCGGCGAAAGTCCGCCAGGTGAGTCTGCCCGCGCTGGCGGATCGGCCGCCGGGGCGGGGAGGTCCCAAATCTCAACGATGCCCTTGTGGTCGCGGTCCTCGCCGCCGATCACGAGCAGGCGGCCCTGCGGCGCGACGGCGAAATCGTTCCACCCCGCCGGCCGTACCGCGTGGGCTGCCTTGATCTCGTACTTCACGGTCCCCGACTCGGCATCGAAGAAGCGGATCGCTTCTCGACCGCACATCACCGCCACGCTTTTGCCGTCGGGCAGGAAGGCCTTGGGATTGGCGTAGACACTGAAGGTCTGCTGCCATTCCATCACGCCCGACAGCGCGTAGGCCACGCTGACCGTCGCCCGGCGGGTGTCGTTCTCCTTGTCGAAGTTTCGCGAGCCGATCGCCAGCAGCTTTTTCGTCGGCGAGAAGGCGACCGCGTACGTGCCGCCGTTGGCCGGGATCAAGATCGTGCTCCGCGGCTTTCCCGACGCGACATCCCAGACGATTACGCCAGATTCGTGTCCGCTCGCGCCGATCCCGCGCCCGGCGCTGGCCAGCAAGCTGCCGTCGGCCGAAAAGGCAACGGCATTGGCGTGCTCGTCGTGCCCGGCCAGGTCGTGCTTGAGCGCCCCCGTTTTGACGTCCCAGACCTTCAGCCTGCCGGGGCCGGCGACGGAGAGTCGCGTGCGCTCGAGCCGGTCATCGACGATAGGTTTGTCCTCGAACGAGCTGCCGCAGACTGCCAGCAGGCTGCCGTCGGGAGAAAAAGCCAATGAATTGACGCTTCCCAGCGCGCGGGCCAGCGACTTGTATTTCTCTGGCGTCTCCTTGTCGGCGCGTTTGGCCGGTTCGTCGTCGAGCGACCGCACAAGTTCGCCGGTGCGGGGGTTAAACAGCTTGACCTGGCCTGCGCTCGTCCCGACCGCCAGCACGCTCCCATCCGGTGAGAACGCGAGAACCTCGAAATGATACGATCCTGCGGTCGCGGCCAGCACCGCGTCTTCTTCTTTGGTCGAAAGGCGGATTTTGACGACGCTTTGCCCCGTATCGGCGTCGAGAATCTCCACCTGCCGTTTCCAGTCAAAGTTTGGGGGAGCCGACTCTTCGCCGCCGGCAACGGCGATCCGCTTGCCGTCCGGTGAAACCGCGACGGACTGGATGCTGCCGGCCGTCTGAAACCGCCGCACTTGTCTGAGCACAGCCCCCTCCGCTTTCGGCTGCGGCGCGGGACGAGCGGCGGCAGCAGCGTCTGGACCGGCGAGCTCCATTAGCTCGACGTTCCCTTCGTACTCGTCGGCCGACGCGATCACCAGCCACCGGCCGGCGACGGCCAGATCGTCCCACCGCCCCTCCTTGGACAGATCCGTCGCCTTGATCTCGCGTTTCACCTGTCCGGTCTCGGCATCCAGCAGCAGGATCGATTTCTTGCACAAGACGACGACGCCATGCGGCGAAAAGGCTTTGGGATTCGCCCAGCCGGCGACCGTATGCTTCCAATGCACGAGCCCCGTCGGCGCGCTGGCGAGGCTGATCGTCGTCGTGTTGTCGTCATTGGTCGCGCTGCTGTAGGTCTGCGAGCCGACGGCCACCAGTTTGCCGCCGGGTGAGAAGGCCACGGCCTGCGTGATGACGTTGGCGTCGGCCTTGAGCCTGCCCACTTTCGCCCCGGTCTGCGGATTCCAGAAGATCACGCCGCTGCCGTCGTCGCCCTCGCTCGACCAGCGTCCCGCGCTGGCCAGCAGGGTGCCGTCGGTGGAAAAGGCGACTTCGTCGGGATAGGTGTGCCCGACCAGATCGTGCTTGAGCTTGCCGGTCTCGACTTCCCACACCTTCAGCCGGTCGGGGCCCGTAATCTCCCGGCCCAGCCGCGATACGCCATCGAACGCATCCGAAAACTGGCGAAACGGCTGGCCGCAGACCGCCAGCAGGCTGCCGTCGGGCGAGAACGCGAGCGAGGTGACGCTGCCCATCGCCCGCGCAATCGACCGCCAGCTATCCGGAGTCTCTTTGTCGGCCAGTTTCGCCGCGGCGTGGTCCAGCGAGCGCAGCAGCTCGCCGGTGCGGGCGTCAAAGAACTTCACCTGGCCGATGCTGGTCCCGACGGCCACGATCTTCCCGGTCGGCGAAAACGCCAGCGCCGTCGCTTCGAGATGAGCGTTGCGCTCGGTGGCGGCGAGCACCGCCTGTTCCTCGCTGGTCGCGAGCTGCAGCGAAACGACGACCTTGCCCGTCTCCAGATCGAGGATGTCGGCCGTCGGCTTCCAGTCGCCTTTGACGCGGCTGATTCCGCCGACTTGCAGAATCCGCGTCGGGTTGCCGTTGGCCACGGCGATCAGCTTGCCGTCTGCCGAGCAGGCGACCTTGATGCTGTGGCCGGTGGTGAAGTAGTTCAGTCGCCCCGGCATGATCGTGGACCTTTCCCTCGGCTCTGCGCTGGCCTTGCCGGCCACGGCAGCCGGAGGCAGCGTGGTCGAAATGCCGCTACTGCGTTTCCAGAGCAGATCGGCCAGCTCCGGCGTGCCGGGCCCGATGCGCGACTCCTTGTCGGCCGTCCATGCGCCGCGGATTTCGCCATCGACGAGGCGGACGGCCAATTTGCCCGAGCGGTCCTGGCCTTCGCGCCAGGCGCCCTTGAAGCGGCGCTCCACGGCGGACCACTTCAGCTCCAGCTGGCCGGCCTCTTTGCCGAACGTGTCGGTGTAAGTGCCTTCATAGGCGCCGCTCTCGAGCTTTTTGAGGACGACCTGGCCCCACTCGTCGCCGCTCCACTGGCCGGAGATTTCCGGCGGATCAGCCGCCAGCCAGACGAAAGCGGCGAGCAGTCCCAGTCCCAGAGCGGCAATCATGGCCAGTACTCCGTAGCGGAAAGTGGTCGCCAGCGGCGTGGCGGAATTCGCGCTGGGCGGACGAGACACGAGGCGCTGCGGCAGCGGCACCGCCGTCGGCTGCTGCACGTGAGCCAGGCACTGCTCCAGCAGGTTAGCGACTTCCTGGGCCGACTCAAAACGCTCCTGGGGCCGCTTCGACATCAGCCGGCTGGCGACCGTGCACAGCCAATCGGGAATATCCGGGTTGATGTCGCGGATCGGCGTGGGCTCGTCGTCTGTGATTCGCCGCAACACGCCGTAGCTCGTCTCGGCGCGGAAGGGCGGGCGGCCGGTGCAGGCCGCATACAGCACGCTGCCGAGGCTGAACAGGTCGCTGCGCTGGTCCACCGCGTCGCCGCGGGCCTGCTCGGGCGACATGAATTGCGGCGTGCCGGCGATCAGGCCGCTGTGCGTGATCGAGGCGTCGTCGCTCGCCCGGGCGAGGCCGAAATCGGTGATCGTGACCCGCTCCACGCCTTCTTCGAGCAGGATGTTGGCGGGCTTGATGTCGCGATGCACCAGGCCCTGGGCGTGGGCCGCGGCCAGTCCGGCGGCGATCTGCGCGCCGATCCGCAGCACTTCCTGGACTGGGAGCGGGCCCTCGGCATCGAGCCGCTTCTGCAGCGATTGGCCGCGCAGGTACGGCATCACCAGGTAGGGGAGCGATTCGTCGTTCGAGACGCTGTGGATCGCGATCACGTTGGGATGCAGGACCGCCGCGGCCGCCTTGGCTTCGCGGGCAAACCGCCGGCGAGCCGCGCCGCTGGTCGCCAGGTGCGGCGCGAGCACCTTGATCGCTACCGTGCGATCGAGCGACTTGTCGATCGCCTTGAGCACCACGCCCATCCCGCCAGCGCCGACGACGCCCGAGACTTCATAGCCGCCGAGGCGTCCCAGCATCTGCGGATCGTCGGTGGCCCCGAGCTCATCCAGGACGTGTTGAATCGCTGGCGGCGTGCGAGCTTCTCCGGCGGCGGGCGCAGCGAACTCGCACGGCCGCAGCAGGCTCTCGGCTTCGCTCCAGGCCTCGGGCTCGGCGGCCTGCGCCTGCAGGCGCTGCCGGCAAGAACCGCAGTCGTTCAAATGTGCGATTGCTTCGCGCTGCTCGGCGTCGCTCAAACGGCCGCAGAGCAGCGCTTCAAGCCGCTCCGCGTCGCAGCCGCTAGCTGGCAAGTTCAGTTTCATTTTTCCCACTGCTCCAGTTCTTTCACCACTTCGCGCAGCCTCCGCATGATGCGGCTCTTGGCCGCGTAGATCGACCCGACCTGCATCTGCAGGCGGGCGGCCGCCTCGCCGGCGCTCTCGTTTTCGATCACCGTCAGCTCGAACGCCCGCCAGGTGTCCGGCTCGACGTCGCGGCGGACGATGCGGCCGGCGCGCAGATACAACTCCCGGCGATATTCCAATTCGACCTGGGCATCCGCCTCGGGATCAGCGACGGGCTGTTCCACCAGCCAGTCCGCGGCCGACGAGCCGCCCGCCGCGCGGTCGTGCGGCTGCCGCGAGAGGGCATTGACGATCGCGTTGCGGGTCACGGTACGAAGCCAGTGGCGGAACCGCACCGACTCGCCCGACTTCTCATAGCGGCCGATGGCCGAGGCGACCGACACGAGCACCTGCTGAGCCAGATCCTGGGCGTCCGCGTCCTGAAGTCCCCGCCGGCGAGCCAGGCGGTAGATCACCGGCCTGTAGATCAGGGCGAACTGGTCCCACGCCTCGCGATTCGCGGGCGAGCGGACCTGCATCAGCAGGCTGTCGCGCGTATCGGGAAACTCGGTCACTTTGTTTCCGGCAAGCGGGCCTCCACAAGGCTAAACACAGCCGCGATCGTCTGCCTGACTCCAATGCGCGCATACGCGCAGAAAAACCTTCGACAGTGGATTTCGACGCAACTTATTACTGCGACTTCACTTGCGTCAAAATTCTGAGTTGCCGCATTATGCGCATTATGCGCGCTGGGCGGACGCGAAATTTGCGGCTCATCGCGATGCGCGCATACGCCAGAAAAACGTCCGGCGGCAAAAACTCGACGCAAGTTATTGTTGCGTAACAATTTGCGACAGTTTTCAGACACCAGCCAATATGCCATCGAGCAAAGTTGCTGCGAGGACGACGCCGCAGGCTTGGGCGCTGGAAATTCAATTTTCAAAGAAC
>DASRJB010000224.1:0-3334 GCA_035649715.1 Pirellulaceae bacterium | reverse complement strand
GGGGGTCGGGCCGGATTGTTTGTTTCTGGATGTGAGGGGTATTGGCGTATTGTTTGGCGGCGAGGAAGCGCTGGCCCGCGAAGTCGTCGCGGAGACGAGCCGGCTCGGATATGAGGCCCGCGTGGCGATTGCGGAGACGATCGGAGCGGCGTGGGCGGGGACGAGGGTTCAGGGTTCGGGGTTCGGGGTTCAGGAAAATGCGGAGGCTCCCACCGACTCCCGACTCCCGACTCCCGCCCCCCTGCCGCTGGCGGTCCTGCGGATTCCACCGGAAACGCTCGACTTGCTTTCGCAGCTCGGCGTCACGCAACTCGATCAGCTCTTGGCGCTGCCGCGGGAGAGCCTGCGGTCGCGGTTCGGCGAACGGCTGCTGTTGCGAATCGATCAGTTTTTTGGAAGGGCGCAAGAGACGATCGCCGCGCACCGGCCGCCGCCGCAATTCGCGGCCGAGTGGGTGCTGGAATATCCGGCCGAGCGGCGGGAGGTGGTCGAGCAAATCCTGGAGCAGCTCGCCCTGCGCGTGGCGCGGGCTTTGGCCGACCGCCGCGAAGGGGCCGTGCAGCTCCACTGCCGGCTGGACTGCGCTCCCGGCGGGCCGCTGTTTTTGGAGGTCGGCCTGTTTCGCCCCTCGGCCGAGCCGGGACATCTGTGGGATTTGCTGCGGATGCAGCTGGAACAAGCCGCGCTGTGTTGCTGGGGGCGGGCTGCGCTGCGTGGTCCGGTCGGCCGCGTCACGCTCGAGGCCCGGCTGACCGCGCCCCTGGAAAATCGCCAAGGCGAATTGTTCGCCGGCGGCGAGCACGAGATCGAGCGGCAACTGGCGCTGTTCATCGACCGCTGCAGCAGCCGGCTGGGAGCGGATGCCGTGCTGCGGCCGGAGCTGACGGCTGATCCGCTGCCGGAAAGGGCGATGAAATGGAAACAGGGGGTCAGGAGTCGGGGGTCAGGAGTCGGGAGGCAAAAGTGGAAGGCGGCACTGGGTACTGAGTACTCAGGACGGAGTACAAAGTCGCGGCGTCGATCCGCTGCCTCATCCGACTCCCGACCCCCGACTCCCGACTCCCAGCGCTCGCCCCTGCACCGCCCACTCGCGCTCTACGATCCGCCGCTCTCGCTTCATACGTTGTCCGTCGTCCCCGACGGTCCGCCGGTCAAGTTCGATTTTGGCGGCGAGCGGCACACGGTCAGCCGCCACTGGGGGCCGGAGCGGATCGAGACGGGCTGGTGGCGGGGGCGGAGCGTGCGCCGCGATTATTGGCGGGTCGAAACCGCCAGCGGCCGGCGGTTCTGGCTGTTCCGCAGCCTGCAGGAAGGAACGTGGCATCTGCATGGCGAGTTCTAAAAACTCGATTACGCGCAGGCGAAGAATCCGCTATCCTGGCGCAGCGGCGCAGCAGAATTCACTCAGGAGACCTCACCATGCCTCAGCTCGTGACGATGGGCGCCCAGCTCGCCTGTGTCCAGGGGAGCGCCCCCTCGAGTTTGATTGTCGTGGATCCGACGGTGACCGGCGAGGTCAAGCTGGCGGCGAACATCATGGACCACAAACCGATCGTCAACATCCCGCCGTTTGGCACGTGTACGGTCCTGACGACTGCCGCTTCGGGCGTCGCGACCCCCTGCGTGCCGGCGATCACCGCTCCCTGGACGCCCGGCAACCCGACGGTCATGATCCGCGGCCAACCCGCGCTCAACAACAGCAGCACTTGCACCTGCACGATCGGCGGGGCGATTTCGATCACGAATCCGAGCGCGACCAAGGAAATGGTGTGATGGACATCGGTCGCATTAGTCCCCTAAGTCCCATAATCCAACCAACCCGAATTTCCGTCATCCTCGCCAATCGCTCATGGCGTAGGCTTCCCTAGGGAGAACCTGCCATGAACGATGACGTCCTGCTGACCCTTCACTGCCCGAAGTGCGCGGAGCTGGTCGAGGTGGTCGCCGAGGGGAACAACCTCGTCTGCCTCGAGTGCGGCTGGAAATTCGACGACCGGATTGCCGCCAAATTCCTGAATCCGCAACCGCAAGAAGAAAACGCCTAGCTTCCCCAGAGCGCGGTGTGTTTCCGCCGCAGTCCGCCGATCAACACGGCCGGATCGAGACCGCGGCCGCAGACGCCCTGGCACAGCTCGGCCGTCGTGAGCCGCTTGCCGTGGCGATAAACGTGTACGGCGAGCCACTCGCGGAGCGGGCGAAAATCGCCCGCGGCGAACTGGTCTTCCAGGTTGCCGAGCTCGGCGGCGGCCCGCTCGAAGAGCTGGGCGGCGAGCACGTTGCCGATCGTGTAGGTCGGGAAGTAGCCAAACATCCCGGCGGCCCAATGGCCGTCCTGAAGGCAGCCCTCGCGGTCGCTCGCCGGCCGGACACTGAGCAGCGCCTGTTGCCGCTCATTCCAAGCGGCGGGCAGGTCGGCGGTCGGCAGCTCGCGCGACAGCAGAGCCTGTTCCAGCTCGAAGCGGAGCACGATATGCAGGTTGTACGTGACTTCGTCGGCGCCGACCCGCTGCACGCCCGGCTGCACGCGATTGACCTCGCGCCAGACGAGGTTGGAATCTGCGCCCGCAGGTGCGGGAAATGCCGCCGTCAATTGCGGCAGCAAGAACCGCCAGAACCCGCGGCTCTTGCCGACCGAGATCTCCCACAGCCTGGCTTGCGATTCGTGGACTCCCAGGCTGATCGCATCGCCGGCCGGCGTGCCAAAATGCTCGCTGGGCAGCCCCTGGTCGTAGAGGGCGTGACCCGTTTCGTGCAGGAGGGCATACAGCGATTCCCGCAAGTCGCACTCATTGCAGCGGATCGCCATGCGAATGTCGTGCGGGCCGAGGTGCGTCGAGAACGGGTGCACGGCCGTGTCGAGCTGGCCGCGGCGGAAGTCGAAGCCCAACTGCTCGGCCAGCGAGCGACAAAGCTGACGCTGAGCCGCATCGGGAAAATGGCCTCGCAGCCCCGGCGGCGACGCGGCCTGCGCACGAGCTTGCATCTCCAGCACTTCCCACAGCAGCGACGTCAACTCGCTTCGGAGCACCTCCAGGATCGCCGCGACATCTGCCGTTCGCAGGCCAGCCTCATACTCGGCCAACAGCGGGTCATAGAGCGGCCCAGCTTCGGCCAAGCACAACGCCTGCTCGCGCTTCAGCGTGATGATGGCCGCCAGCCAGGGCTCAAAATGCTTGAAGTCGCTCGCCGCGCGGGCCAGCTTCCACTCGTGCTGAGCCGCCGTCGTCACGCGGGCCAGCTCCTCGACGAGACTTCGCGGCAAGCGCGACAGCCGCTGGTGTTGACGCCGGGCTTCGCGCACGTTGACGGCCGCCGCACTGTGCGGATCGGCCAC
>DASRJB010000223.1:0-5829 GCA_035649715.1 Pirellulaceae bacterium | reverse complement strand
GCCGTTGCGCCTGCGTGGTGTTTGATTGCGGTGCACAACATGCAATTATTGCGGGACGGGGCAGTTCGTACATAGTCCACGAGACCTCTACGGCTGCCTTCTCTGAACCCTGAACCCTGAACCCTATGCCTTTGCCGCCGGCCATCCTGACCGACGAACTGCGCCGCCGGGCGCGGCGGCTGGGTTTTGCGCTGGTCGGCGTCTGCCCGGCGGTCGCGCCCAGCGGCGTCTCGCGGCTGAATGAATGGCTCGAGCGCGGCTACGCGGGCGAGATGGACTATCTCGTAGCGCGGCAGGAGGCGTACGAACATCCGCGGCATGTACTGGATGGGGTGCGGAGCATCGTGATGCTGGGATTGCCGTACGAAACCGAAGCGCCGCAGCAGCCGCGAGCGGGCCAGGGGCGAATTTCGCGCTACGCCTTTGGCAGCGGCGATTATCACGACGTGATCCACGACAAATTGCGGCTGCTGATCGCGGCCCTGCGGGAGATTGCGCCGGGCGCGGCAGCCCGCGGCGTGGTCGATACCGCGCCCCTGCTCGAGCGCGAGTTCGCCCAGCTCGCCGGCTTGGGCTGGATCGGCAAGCACACGCTGCTGATCAATAAGCCCGCGGGCAGCTACTTCTTCCTGGCGGCCTTGCTCACCGACCAGGAGCTGATTGCCGATGAGCCCTTTGCCGCCGATCACTGCGGCACTTGCCGGGCCTGCCTCGACGCCTGCCCGACCGGCGCGTTTCCACAGCCCTACGTGCTCGACGCTACGCGCTGCATCAGCTATCTGACGATCGAGCTCCGCGGCCCCATCCCGGCCGGGCTGCGGGCCGGAATCGGCGATTGGGTGTTCGGCTGCGACGTGTGTCAGGAGGTTTGCCCTTGGAATCACCGCCCGCAGTCGGCGAGCGAGCCCGCCTTTCAGCCTGCCGAGGACGCCAACCCGGTCGATTTGATCGCCCTGCTGGAATTGGACGACGAAGGCTTTAGACGCCGCTTCCGCCACACGCCGCTGTGGCGGGCGCGGCGGCGCGGCATCCTGCGCAACGCCGCGATCGTGCTGGGCAACCAGCGGGCCGATTCGGCCGCGGCGGCGCTGATCCGCGCGCTGGAGGACGCGGAGCCGCTGGTGCGCGGCGCGGCGGCCTGGGCCCTGGGCCGGATCGGGGGCGAGGCCGCCCGCCAGGCTCTCGCCGAACGGGCCGCCCTTGAGCCCGCCGGCGACGTGCGCAGGGAGATCGAAGCGGCGCTGCGCGGCGAGTAGCGGGGCTCAGCTGCCGCTCGCCTTGGCCCCGCCGCCGGATTCGGCCGCGGAGAGCTCGCGATTGAGCTGGCCGAGCATCTCGTCGCTGAGCGGCCTCAGCGTCAGCAGCTGCTGGGCGTCCATGAACAGCTTGTCGATGCGGGCTTGCGTGATCCTGTCCGTCGACGCGACACGCTGGCGGTACTGGTCCAGGTCGCGGCTCAGGTCCTGCCGAGTCTCCATCTTGCGGTACGCGTCGAGCAGCTGCCGCGCTTCGGCGAGCTGCCCCGCCTTCAATTTGGCGCGGAAGCGGGCCGCGAGGATTTCGCGGCGGGCCACCAGGTCCAAGGCCCGGCTTTGCATTGCCAGGATCAGCCCCTCGGCCTGCAAGCGGCGGTCGTCATCGACGACGCTGGCGAGCAGCATCTGGCTCTGCCCCGGCAGGATCGGCAGCCGGGCCAGCAGCTGCTTGCCGCTCCTCACGTACAGCAGTTGCATCTCATGGGAGCGGGGCAGCTCGACCGCGCCGTCGGCGTCGGTGGTGCCGATCAGCTCGGTCTTCTGCTCGGTCGTCGGCTCGGCCTCCGACTCGCCGCCGGGCACTTTGATGTGAAGTTCATAGCCGGCCAGCGGTTTGGCGGCGTCGCCTCGCGACCGCAGCTCCAGCCGCGTGCTGGGCCAGCGAGGCCGCACGAGCAGCGCCAGCCGCTCGGTCCGCGAGCTGCCGCGGCTGGGAATGGCCAGGCGGAACGCGGAATGGAACGTGGTATCCAGGAGCGAATCGCGGCGCTCGTTCACCGAGAGCAGCGTCCAGGGCAGGACCTGGATGCCGAGCTTGGCCGGTTGCCCCGAGCGGTCGTTGCGGCGAATGACGGGCCGCAGGACCATTCCCTTTTCGACGAGTCCCCGCGACGCAGGATCGACGATCAGGCCGCCCGCACGGAGCCGGGCCGTGATGCGCGTCTGGTCCACGGTTTCGATCTTGGCCACGGGCGTAAATGCCTCCAGCGCCGCGTCCCAGAGGGCCGTTCCAAGGTCCGCCATGTCCGGTGCGAAGCGCTCGAAGGCGTCGCTCAGTTGCCGAGTGCGGCAATCCAGTTCGCGCACGGCGACGCGATAGCCGCCCGCGCGGTACGAGATTGCCGCCAGGTAGATCTTGTCGCCGGCCAGGTCGTCGGGCAGGGCCGCGGCGATCGCCTCGGGCGAAATTTCGCCCCCGCGCAGCAACTCGTCGCGGAGGGCCGGCGGCGCGACGAGCGACTCGACCTGCCAGACGGCGCCCAGCACCGTATGAGCGCGGGCGGAGATGAATTTGCCCAGCTGTGGCGCGATGTCCGCCGGCAATTGCGGCACAGGCTCCAAGGCCAGCCGCACGCGCACGCGGTACGGCGAAAATTCCCACGCGGCCTGGCCGAGTCCGGTTCTGGGCTGCGCGCAGAGGAATACCAGCAGCAGTCCTGCCGCGACGGACGAGCGAGCGCCGCCGCTCATGGCTGCGCTCCTGCGCGCTGCGCGGCAACAGCGGCGGGCTGCGGGGCGGTCCGCCACTGCTCGACGTCCTGATACAGCCGCAAGCGGTCCGGCGCCAGCCCGGTCAGCGAGCGGCGGTAGGCAAAATGATCCATCGTTTGCCACAGCGGCAGCACGGCCACGTCTTCGTGCACCAGGCGATGCAGGTGCAGCAGCCGCTCGCGGGCCTGCTGCCAGTTGCGGGCCTGCTCGATCTCGCGGAGCGTCAGCTGAATGACCGCGCTCGTGGCCGGTGCAACGCCGCCGGCTCCCAGCAGGCGGCCGGCATCGACGAGCGGCTCCCAGGCGGCGAGTTGCAAATAGACGAGGTCGCACTTTTTCTCCTGGTCGTCGAACACGCCAGGCGGAAACTCCAGCAGTTTGCACTCCACACCGATCGTCTTCCATTGCCGGGCCAGGCCGCGGCAGGCGATCCGCGCGGCTTCATCGGCGGGATGGCCGAGCACAATCGGCGTCAGCTTCGGCACCGGCAGCATCCTCCTCTCGTTCGTGGACTTGATCTCCCCTTCGGCCACGACGCGGAGCGTCAGCCCCAGCCGCGGATCGAATTCGCGGGGGGCGATTTGCTGGTCGTATCCGTACGCCGGAAGATCGGGGGCCGGCGCGGGAAACGGCGCGCTCACGGTGCGGAATCCGGGCAGCGATTGTCCGCGGAGCAGGCCCTGCGTCAGCAACTGTTCGCGGTTGCTCCCGTAGAGCAGCGCGCGGCGAAAGTTGCGGTTCGCCAGGTAGGGATGCTCCGAGCGGATCGCCAGCACGTGCGTCGTCGGGGCGCGGTACGGCGCGACAACGATCGCCGAATCGCCCGTCAGCGACGCAATGTCGCCCGGGAATACGCGGTCGAGGACATCGATCTCGCCGCGCTTCAGGGCCAGCAGGGCCCGCTGCGGATCGGTGAATTGCCGCTCGATGATCTCCGCGGGCTGCGTGGCGACGCGGAAGACATATTGCTCGTTCGCCGTGAAGCGGGCCTGCTGCTCGTCGCGCGAGAGCTGAGCAAAGGGCGTCATCCGCGTCACCGTGCCCGCCTTGCCGTCCTCGGCCACTCCCAGCGGCACCTGCACCAGCGCCTCGGGCAGCACATGGGCCAGCCGCAGTTCGACCCGCACTTCGTTCGTGGTGGGCGCGCGCACGCTGGCGACAATGCGGGCCCACGTCGGCTGATATTCCGCCCCCGTGGGCTGCGCCCGGCTGAGCAGCCGCTGGGCCAGGTCGTAGGCCGCGGTGCTGCCCGCCGTGGCAGGCGGCAGGCGGAAGATCAGCTCCAGGCCATCCTCGCTGCGGCTGACCGCGCCGTAGGGTGACACGTAATTGCCGCCTTCCGGCCCCAATCCGGTGAGCTCGACCAGCAGCCGCTCGCTGAGGCGTCCGGCCCGGCGGGCGGCGACGTTGTGCAGGCTGAGGCTGTCAAACTCCAGGGCCGGGTGCTCCACGCCGACCGTCACCAGCGGATGGCGGCGGGCGATCTCGGCCGCGACCTGAGCGCCGCCGGGCAAGTCCGGCCAGACCAGCTTCATCGCGACGATGGCGTCGTGCGCCTCCAGATAACGGCTGGCCGCCAGATGCGCTTGGGCCTCGCTGAGGCGCTTCTGCGCCAGATCGGTTAGCTGCTGCCGCCAGCGCTGGGCGAAGGGCTCGTTGTCGGCCCGGTATTGCTGCGACAGGCGGGCCAGCAGCAGCCGGGCCGAGCGATAGTCCTGCTTTTCGACGTAGCGGGAGAGAATCCGGTCGGCAATGCTGCCGAGCACTTGCATCAGCGTGGGCGAATTCTCGCCTGAGCGGTACGCCGGATTCTGAACGAGCAATTCCTCCAGCACGGCCAGGGCCTCGTCGTGCTTCTGCTGACGGAACGCGGAACCGGCCGCCAGATACAGGTAGCTCTGCCGCGCTTCGGGCAGCCCCGGCGTGTCGGGATAGCGGGCCAGCAGGTACGCGAAGTAGTCGTACGCTTCGTCGAATTTGCCGGCCGTGGTCAGCTGGACGGCTTCGGCCAGCACCATTTGCTCGAAGAATTCGAGCTTCTCGACGTGCTGCCACATCACCTCGTAGTCCACGCCGTCCGCCAGCAGCTTGACCTTCAGCTTGTCCGTCGGCTTGCGCGCTTCCGGCAGCTTGCGCCCGGGAAGGTTGACCGGAAAGACCTTCAGCACCTTGCTCTCGTTCGATTTGTCGAGCGTGAGGACGTCGTACGGGGCTTCGTCGATCAGACGCCGCGGCGCTTCGTTTTGAGCAATCGCGTGCGGCGCCAGCGCGAACCAGGCGGCAGCGGCCAGCCAACAGGCCCAGCGCCGGACTCGTTCGCATTTGGCTCCCGCGGTCATGCCAGCCACCTAGGGCCGCGGCGGCAAGGTGATGCGGTGCACCACCCCGTCGCTGCCGGCCAGGAAGACGTTCTGTCCCAAGATTCGAGCCGCCGCGCCCAGCGGCTGAGCAACGTTGACGGCGGCCAATTCCGCCCCGCTGGCCGGATCGATGCGGCGCACCGCGCCCGATTGGTGAATGACGAGCAAGTCGCCTTCGGGGCAAATCACCGGCGGACCGGCCAGCGGTCCGGCCGCCAGGGGCTGCTGCCACCGCTGTTTGCCGCTGCCTTCATAGGCAGTCAGGCCCGCGGATTCCGTCGCCACGAGCACGAGGCCGCCAGCTGCGAACGGTCCTGCCTGGCAGCGGCCGGGCAGAGCAACCGGGGCGAACGCCGATTGGCCCTGGGCATCAAAGCCCGCCAAGGCGTCGCCGCTCTCGCGCGACAGCACGCCAAAATAAGTCGAGCCCGCCAGCACCAGCGGCGAAGTCACCGGGCCATCCGTCTGGCTCGACGCAAGGGAGGCCAGGTGCGGCTGGGGCTGCACTTTGAGCGCGATCGAATAGATCGTGCCGCGGCCGTCGCTGACCAGGGCGCCGTCGCCGGCCGCGTTCACCGCCGGACGCGTCCACAGGGGCAGGGAACTCGGCTGCAATGGCGGCACAAACGGCTGCGCGGCCGGTCCGCCCTTGGAATCGACCAATACCACGCTGCCATTGGTCAGCGGCACGAGCCAGCCCTTGCCCAGCAGCTGTGCGGCGG
>DASRJB010000222.1:0-4561 GCA_035649715.1 Pirellulaceae bacterium | reverse complement strand
CTGGAGCGGGACGAGGCCGACCTGGCCCATCTGCCGCGGCTGGTCTTTCAGTTCAACCGCCGCAACCTCGGGCGCCTGCGGCTGCTCATCGATGCCATTAACCGCGGCAGCGTCCAAGCCTGACGTCGCGATTTGCCGGCTTTAGACCCCCGGGCTATGATACGGATTGGAGGGTTCGCGGATGAGTGTCGGCCTGAAAATCAGCTTCGATGAATACACCGAGATGGTCGCCGATGGTGCGTTCAAGGCCCTGCGCGATCGCCGCGTCGAGCTGATCCGAGGAGAATTGTGCGAAATGAATCCGCCCGGACCGGACCATAGCGAAGCAGTGACGAGGCTCAATGAGTGGAGCACTGAGCCATCCGCAAGGAAACTCGTGAGGATTCGGATTCAGGAGCCGATCGGAATTCCGGAATTAGAATCCGCGCCACAGCCGGACGTGGCGTGGGTCAAAGTGCGCGAATACCGCGACCGCCATCCGCTGCCCCCAGAAGTGCTGCTGCTGATTGAAGTCGCCGACTCCAGCCTGGATTCCGATTGCGGCGAGAAGGCCGAGCTGTATGCCGCAGCAGGGATTCAGGATTATTGGGTAGTGAGTTTGCGGGAGCGACTCATTCACGTTTATCGCAAGCCTCGGGGCGGCGCCTATTCGCAACACTGCACCGCCGGATTTGGCGAGGAATTGCGGCCGCTGGCCTTTCCGCAGTACAGCCTGAGCGTCGCCGAATTGCTCGGATCGTGACTGCCATGCGGTTCGTAACAGTCGGTGCAGAACGATTGACGCCCCTGCTCCGTCTCGACTAGGGTAAATCTAACGGTCTTGGGGAAAATCCTGGGAGCTGTGCAGCATGCGTCGGCACGACACCAAGGAGGCGCTCTATTCGCGCGCCGGAATGGCGGCCATCGAGCTGGCCGTTCTGCTCGGAGGCGTCAGCGTGGGCCTGCTGTTTTTCGCGGCCAGCGGCGTCATCGTTTTCCGGACGCTCAACCAGAAGCCCCAGGTCATCGCCCAGGTTCCCCAGGTGACCCCGCCGGTCGTGGCGACACCAACGACCAATCCACCGACGCCAGCCGTGACGCCGGTTCCTCCGCAAGTTACGCCTCCCGCGGTCACCCCACCGACTCCGCCGGCGACCACCCCGCCAGCGCCTGCCAGCCGCATCGGCAATCTGGAGCTGACGTTTGGCCCGGGCGTGGACGTCCTCCACCAGGGGCCGATCACGAAGCACGACGGTCAATTCAAGCTGGACAGCACGGGCCTGGCCACGGACGCCACTGGTCCCTGCAAGCTCGAGTTCCCCTGCGAGCTGACCGGCAACTACCTGATCGAGATCAATTTCACGCGCCTCAGCGGGACCGACTCTCTCAATACGCAATTCAACATCGGCGGCCACGACTGCTCGTTCGTGCTCGACGGCTTCAGCGAGCGCGGCGGCGCGTCAGGCATCGATATGGTCGACGTCGTGCGGCCCCTCAATCGCCGGGGCGCGGTCAAGGGCCTGCTAGTGACCAACGGCAGCCCTAGCCGCCTGCGGCTGGCGATCGTCGAGAACCGTATGATCGCGGAGCTCAATGGGCGAGTGCTGGAAGACTGGAGCGGCGACCCGGCACGGCTCAGGCTCTATGTCGGCGGCGAATTCGGCCAGCCGCACCGCCTGCGGCTGGTGACGTGGCATTCCGGTTACCAGATCACGCGGATCGAGATGACGCCGATCGTCGCGGCCAGCCCCGCGGGCGGCGCGAGCAGCAGTCCGCCGCTGGCCGGCACGGCCCCGCCGCCTCCAGCCCCGACGCCGAGCGCCGTCTTCGAGCAGCTGGGGATCAAAGTCGGCGAGCCGATCAATCTGCTGCAGCGGGTCAGCGGGTCGCCGAACACCTTTCGCCGTGAAGCGAGCCAGATGGTCACCGAGGAGCGCGTGCTCTGCAAACTCACTTTCCTCACCACCGTGCCGGAAAGCTACGTTGTCCAGGCCCGCGTGAAGCGCAACTCACCGCTGGAATCGATCGCCATCAGCTTTCCCCTGGCGGCCAATCGCGGCGCTTGGGTCATCGACGGCTGGAAGCCGAGCGGCGGGCCGTTTTCGGGCCTGGAGATGATCGACGGCCGCCGCGTCAACGAAAACCCGACGCGCGTCTCGGGCCAACAGATCGCCGACGGCAAATTGGCCGACCTGCTGCTCGTCGTGCTGCCAGGCCGCATCGTGAGCCAGATCGACGGCAAGCAGATCCTCGACTGGAAGGGCAACCCCTCGCAGCTCTCGGAGACGGCGTTCACCAAGATTTCCCGCCCGCAGCACGTCGGCATCGTCACGCACTTTGCCAGCTACACAATCGAAAGCGCGCTGCTCTACCCGATCACCGACGCGGGCCAGCTGCTGGCCGCCGCCCCGCAGACGACACCGATGCCGCCGGCGACAACGCCGATCCCGCCGCCGGCGACCAATCCGCCCGCGGCCGCGAATCCGCCGGCCGTCGCCCAGGCCAAGCGGCTGCCCGTGCCGGACGAGGCGGCGCAGAAACCGATTCGCGACAACCTGGCGAGCGTGTTCGGCGACCGGCTGGCCAAAGCCAAGAAGCCCGAGGAGCGGGCCGCATTGGCCCGCGAGATGGCCGACGTGGTCAAGAGCGAGCCGGATGCCACGACGCAGTACGTGCTGCTCACCGCGGCCCGCAAAACGGCGCTGAACGGGCTGGACTTCAGCCTCGCGATGGAGCTGGCCGTCTCCACCGCGGCGAAGTTCGACGTCGAGCCCGTAGCCCTCCGCCTGGAAACGCTCACGCAGGCCGCGGCCCTCGCCGGCAGCAACCCCGACGCCCACAAGTCGCTAGCCGAATTGGCGGGGACCTTTGCCGAAGAGACGCTGGCCGGCGAGCGGTACGACGTGGCCGATACCGCCTCGAAGCTCGCCTCCGACGCCGGGATCAAGTCGAAGGACGCCGACTCGCGCCGCGCGAGCAAGGAGCTGCGCGACGAAGTGCTGGCCGAGAAGAAGATGTACGACGCTACGCAGGCCGCGCTGGAGACGCTCAAGACGCAGCCCAAGGACGCCGCCAGCAACCTCGTCGTGGGCAAGTACTACAGCCTGGCCCGCGAGGACTGGGCCCGGGCCCTGCCCCACCTGGCCGCCGGCGGCGACCCGGCGCTGTCGCCCGCCGCCGAGGCCGAGCAGCAGGCCAAGGACGCCCCGGGGCAGCTGGCGGCTGCCGAGAAATGGCAGGCGGCCGCCAACGCTGCCAAAGGCCCCGAGCGGGCCGACCTTGCCCGGCACGCGCTGGCGCTGTGCGACGCTGCCCTGCCGCAGCTCTCGGGCCTGCCCAAAGTCCGGGCGGAAAAGTGCCAGGGAGAATTGCAAACGCTGATTGCCGACAGCGAAAAGTCCACTGGCGGCACGGCCGCGGCTACGACCCGTCGGACCCGCAGCCGCTCGGGCAAGCTGGAACCGGGGCTGATCGTGCGGACCTACCGCGGCGACCTCTCCCGCCCCAGCGCGGCCCTCTCGATCGTCATGTCGTCCGACGAGTACTACCAGCGGGCCCTCGATGCGGTGAAGACGATCATTTTCCGCGGCTACCCGAACGATTACTACCTGCCCGTGGCGATGGGCTACATCGTGCTGGATCAGCCGGGGACCGTGGAGCTGGAGCTGGAGAACTGCACCTGCCTGGTCAACGGGGCGAAATTCGCCGAGGAGACGGGCAGCACCAGCACGAAGGTCAAGCGTCCGCTCTCCAAGGGCCGGCACCTTGTGGCCTTCACGCGGGCCGGCAGTTTCTATGCCCCCAAGTTCAACGTCACGCTCGAAGGCAGCGACAAGCCGGTCCTCTATCACGCCCCCCAGGACCTCAAAATCGAGCTCGCCCGCTGCGTCTACGTCAACGGCGACCCCTACTTCGGCATGCTGGTCTACCGGACGCCGCAGAAATAGCATTTTGCGCAAGGTGGCACTGGCGTTGCGCCAGTGCCCGGCCCAGTCTCCTGAACACTTTGCACTTTGAACTTTGCAATTTGCAATCTCTGCCAGACAGGCGGAGAAAGTGCAAAGTGCAAATTGAGAATTGCAAAGTACAAAGTGGTGAGCGCGATCGAACCGTCGGCTCACGCCAGACAGCTAGGGTTCTTCGGCCTTGGCATCGAGCACCGCCGCTGCCGCATTGGCTGCCGCCTCGGCGGCGGCCAGCGACGCTGCCGCTTGCTGGGCGTTGTATTCCGCGAGCTCCGCCTCCATGACCAGCTCATTGATTCGCTGCTGCTGCAGGTGCCGCAGGTAGAGCCAGCCGCCCCCGGCAGCCACGATCAGCAGCAGCGCCAGAAAGCCGGCCAGCACAACGACGGCCAGCCCGCCGCCGTCATGGTCTTTGTCGCGGTCGCTCATACCGCCAGTCTGCCCGCGGCCGCTGGAGAAAGCAATTGGACGCTCCCGGCCCACGATTCGGCTGGTGGGATTTTTTTGTCCGCGGTACGGTACCAGCAATTTGAGATTTGCATTTTGTATTTTGCATTTTGCCGGGATTGCAAAGTGCCAATTGAGAATTGCAAAGGGCAAATTGTCGTGCGCTTCTT
>DASRJB010000221.1:0-4308 GCA_035649715.1 Pirellulaceae bacterium | reverse complement strand
GAGGAACGCCTCGACCTGGTCCGGACTCGGCGGGAGGCCCAGCACGTCGAGGTAAGCGCGGCGAATCAGCACCCGGCGGCCGGCCGGCGGCGCGGGCCTCACCTCCTTGGCTTTCATTGCCGCCAGCAGAAACGCATCGATCGCATTCTGCTCCCAGCCCGCTGCGCTCGCCGCCGGCGTTTCCACCCGCCGCGGCTGCTGAAAAGCCCAGAACTGCCGCTCCGCAGGACTGATCGGGCGGTCCGGCAGCTGCGCCCGTGCCGCGCAGCAGAACAGCACGAGCGCGGCACAGCATAACCAGCCAGCCGAACTGGACGTGCGCTTCATCGCCAGGCTCCGCGCGCTGCCAGCGCCCTCTGAAAAGACCCCTTATCGTCCTCCGCGGCCCGGCGGTCGTCAACTTGCAGGTTTCGTCAGCCGCGCAGGACCTGGGGCAACTTGCTCGCTGCGCTTCGCCTCAGGCCCCTTCCGGCAGAAGGGGCCTACTCCGCCAGGGCCCGCAGCACCTCGCGGTCGAAGGCGGCGGAGATGCTTTCGCGGGGCGAATAAAGACCGGGCCGGTAGGCCCGCGAGCCGACGCCTTGCTGGCTCAGCTCGCAGACGTGCCAGTCCTGGCGGTTCGTCTCGTCCCAGAACTGCACGCCGCCGTCGGGATCGAAGCCGTTCCGGCCGGCGGCGTCGGGAGAAAACAGCCACTCGCACTCGACGCGCGTCCGGTCCGGCGCGAGCGGCCAGAGCGTATGGACCATCACGTAGTCGGCGTGCAGGCTCAGCAAGAGGTTCGGGAAGATCGAGTAGTAATAGACGCGTTGCCGGTCCTCGTCCGTTAGCGGGCCGACGTCGATAGCACAGCGCCGGCCGCTCTTGGTCAGCGCGGCCCCGGCCGGTAGCGACATGTATCCGCCCAGGAACGGGCCGCTGGTGAGATCGTTCTTGCCGCTGTCGGCGGGCGACAGCTTCACCAGCTGCGGATGCACGCCCGGGCAGTGGTAGCACTCGGAGTAGTTCTGCACGATCAGCTTCCAGTTGGCCCGCACGTCGTAGTCGATCCGCCGCACGCTCGCCAGTCGCGGCAGCTCGTAGCGGGCGAATTTCCCCGCCAGCGCCGCGAAGGCCTGCTCGAGCGGCTCCGGCTGCTGGGCCAGCGACACAAAGAGGAAACCTTCCCAGACGCCGGCGGCCGCAGCGGCGAGGCCGTGGGCCGACTTGTCGAAGCCCGCGAGGGCTTCCATTCCGGGCGCGCCGAGCAATCGCCCGTCGAGCGCGTACGTCCAGGCGTGATAGGGGCACTGGATCGTCGCCGCCAGTCGGCCGCTGGCCTCTTCGCAAAGCCGCGAGCCCCGGTGCCGGCAGACGTTATAGTGCGCCCGAACCTGCCCGGCCTGGTCGCGAAGCAGAATCAGGCTCTCGCCCGCGACATCCCGCAGAAAATAGCCGCCGCCCGCCAGCTGCTGCTCGCGCCCCACGCAAACCCACCGCCGCGAGAAAATCCGCTCCCGCTCGCGCTCAAAGATTTCCCGCGAAGTGTAAAACTCGCCCCCCAGCGTCCGCGCTCCCGCCGTCCCCACCTCGTTGGCTGAAAGAAACGGCGTCGTCAACTAACGTCTCCGCTTATGTTGCACCCGCTGGCGCGGCCGCGAAGACCTGGTCGTAGGCGGCCAGAGCGGCGCCGCCGAGGCGCTCGGCCATCTGCCGGTAGGCTTGGCGGCGGTAGTCCCAGCCGAAGCGGGAGCGGGGGGCCTGCTCGAGCCAATCGAACAGGTGCACGCAGCAGAGGTCGTCCAGCTCGCGGCGGGTCAGCGGCATTTCCTCGCCGGTCTCGCGGTTGCGAAGGAGGAGCGGTTCTTGATCCTGCGTGAGCAGCCCGTCGAGCGAAGCGCGGTCCATCTGGCAGTTCCAGTAGGCCAGGCGCTCGGCCCGGCTGCCGATCATTTCGGCCAGCTCTGCCCGGCGCGTCAGCGGCAGCTTGAAGCCCTGGAACTTCTCGGTGCCGTAGATCGAGTGGAACAGCCCGGCCCGGCAGAGTTCTTCACCATAGCCGCTGGCCTCCATCAGCTTGTAGACGCTGATCAGGTGGGCCAGATAGTTTTTCTGGGTGTGGGCGATTTGTTCGATCCCCTGCTCGACCAGGAAATCGGTCAACTGCTTCCAGGTTGCGGCCATGCGGCGCCTCTAGCGGATAAGACCGGCGAGAACCCCGGAAATCAGAATAGCACCCTCACCGCGGAAGTCGCCAGAGGCGCTGCGGCTACAGCGGAATGATGTCGAGGAAGTTGAGCTTGTTGCCGGATGCGCCGGCGGCGCTCGTGACCGTCAGGCGGCCGTCGCTGACGAGGATGTCGCGCCAGCCCTCCAGCCAGCGCTGGCCCGACGTCGGCGTCCCATCGACAATCAGCACGCCTTCGACGCTCGTCTTGAAGACGCCAGCGAGGCTGCCGGCGTCGCCGGCCACCAGGTGGACGCGATAGGCTCCGGTGGGGACCGCGATCTCCCAAGCCGCGCCGGGATTCTCCGGCGTTTGCAACAGCGTGAGCGTATCGTACCGCTGATCGGGCGCGAGCGAGCTGTTGCGGTCGCGCGGTGAAAGCGTGTTGTCGAGGTTCCAGCCGTACGAGTAGCCGCTGGCTCGGGCGGCGAACGTCTCGCCCGCGTCCACGACATAGCCGGTTGGAACGGGCGCCCCTGCCGGCTGAAAATTCACGCGAACGGGCGCGCCGCCATAGAGCCGGCTCTTGGGCACGATCTCGCGGGGCTGGCTGGCGCTTTGCCACTGCAGCTTGATGACCGCCAGGCCGCTGCTTTCGTAGTACTCCAGGCGGATCGCCGGCCGCTCGCCAGCCACGAGGGCGATCGTGCCGCTGTGCTGCCGGGCGGAGTGGTTGTTCCACTGGTCGATGAGCAGTCGATCGTTGACCCACAGCCGCACGCCGTCGTCGCTGGTGGTGGTGAAGGTGTAGGTCTCGGAGAACCGCGGCTCGATCTGGCCGATCCAGCGGGCGGAAAAAGTGTCGGCAGCGATGAAGCTCGCCGGCGAGCCGCTGGCGAAATCGAAATTCACCGCTTGGTCCGTGCGGACGATCGAGGTGCCGGTCAGGTTACTGTTGTTGAAATAGACGGCTGCCAGGCCGTTGCCGGCGCCGGCGGCGGCCGTGCCCACGGTGACGGTGGCGACGCCGCCGATCGCGCCGGCCGACGCCCGGACGATGGCGGAGCCGCTTCCCGTGACGGGGGCCTGGTAGAGACCGGCGGCGCTTACCACTCCGATGCCGCCGGCGTCGATGCTCCAGGCCAGCGCCGGCTGGGCCTGCAGGGCATTGCCGAACTGGTCCAGGGCCGTTGCCGTGAACTGAGTCGTCGTGCCCGGCGCCAGATTCGCGCTGGCGGGAGAAACGGCGATGCTGGTCAAGATCGGATCGAGCGGACCGCTATAGAGCCGGCTCTGGGGCACGATCTCACGCGGCTGGCTGGCGCTTTGCCACTGGAGCTTGATGACCGCCGCGCCGGTGTTTTCGTAATACTCCAGGCGAATCGCCGGCCGCTCGCCAGCGACGAGGGCGATCGTGCCGCTGTGCTGCTTGACCGCGTGGTCGTTCCACTGGTCGATGAGCAGCTGATTGTTCACCCACAGCCGCACGCCGTCGTCGCTGGTAGTCGTGAAGGTGTAAGTCTCGGAGAATCGCGGCTCGATTTGGCCGATCCAGCGGGCGGAGAAGGTGTCGGGGGCGATGGAAGCCCCGGGCGAGCCGGTGGCAAAGTCGAAATTGATCGTCGCGTCCGTGCGGGTGAGCGTCGTGCCCGTGAGGTTGATGTTGTTGTAATAGACGGCGGCCAGGCCGTTGCCGGTGTCCGGCACAATCGACGTGACGGTAATGGCGCTGACCCGCTGAACGAGCCGGCCGTCGCCCGAACGACGGCCGTGCCGGCTTCCGCGGGGGCCTGATAGAGGCCATCGGCGCTGACCGAGCCGATGCCGCCGGCGTCGATGCTCCAGGTGATCGCCGGTTGCGTCGTCAGGACATTGCCGAACTGGTCGCGCGAGGTCGCCGTAAGCTGCCGCGTGCCGCTCTTCAAGACGGTGGCGCTGGCCGGGCTGACGGAGATGTTGGACAGCGTCTGGACGACCGTCACCGTTGCACTGCTGACCGCGATCTGGTTGTCCGCATCGCGGATCGCGACGGCGAACTGATAGGTCCCTGCCTGGGCGAACGTCACCGTCGTGTTTTTGGCCGCGTTATTTCCATTGACCGAGAACGCCACGCCGGCGGGCGGCGTTCCTTGCAGGCTCCAGGTGTAGCGCAGGTTGGCTTC
>DASRJB010000220.1:0-6627 GCA_035649715.1 Pirellulaceae bacterium | reverse complement strand
GGCTGGCGCATTCGCAGCTCGGCTGGCTGGCCTTTTGCCAGGTCGCCGAGTTTACGGGGGCCTACGGCGTGAGCTTTCTGCTCGTCTGGGGCGCGGCGGTGGCCGCTGAAGTCTGGCATCGGCGGCGGCAGGCGCTGCCGGTCGCGGGCGTTTGCGCGCTGATCGTTCTGGCGAACGTGGGTTGGGGTTACTGGAGGATCGGCCGGGTCGAAGCCGCCAGCGCCGCTCGTCCGAAGCTAACGGTGCTGCTCGTTCAGCCCGGCGGCCGCGGCGAGGAAATGCCGGACCGGCTGCGGCGCATGTCGCTGGCCCAGTGCGAGCGGGCGGATCTGGTCGTGTGGGGCGAAGGTTCGATCGGCTACTTTGCCGACGACCTGGCTAGTTTTCATGACGTGGAACAGGTTCGCCGGGCCGCGCGATTTGAATCGCCCGATCCTCGTCCCTGCACTGGACTTCAGCGCCCGCTGCTCTGCGGCGGAGGCAGCTTCGCACCGGGCGCAGCCGCCAAGGGGCCTTACTGCAATACGGCTCACCTGATCGCTGCCGACGAGCGGATCGTGGGCCGCTACCACAAGCGGGTGCTCATGCCGTGGGGCGAGTACGCCGTCGGCCAGCAGTGGCTGCCGGGCCTGCACGGCCTGCTGGGCGAAGTCGATCCCTGGGTGGCCGGCAACTCGGCCGCGCCGCTGGACCTGAATCCGCAGGCCCGGCTGGGAGTGCTGATCTGCTACGAGGACTTGCTGCCGCAAAGCGCGCGGGAGACGGTGCAGTCGGGGGCCAACGTGCTGATCAACCTGAACAACCTCCAGACGTGGGGCGGAACGATCGCGCCCCTGCAGCATCAACTGCTGGCCCGGTTCCGCACGATCGAAAACCGTCGCTGGCTGGTGCGATGCGGCACAGTCGGCAGCACCGCGGTGCTCTCGGCGACGGGCCGCGTCGAGCGACAGGCACCGCTGAGCCAGCCCGCCACGCTGGTCGCGTCTGTCCCGTTGCTCGAATCGCGGACCGTCTATACGCGCTACGGCGACGTCTTTGCCATGGTCTGCGCAGTGATCGGTGCAGCACTCATCGTCCGGCAAGCCGCGGCCCACTGGTGGCCAAGAAAGGCAACAGCCTCCACCGTTCCGTCGGTGGAGGCTGCGGAGGCATGACCGCCTTAGGCAACAAGGTTGCAGGCCTCAGGTCGCTGGCGGCGCTGCGGCCGGCGGCCGAGGAGCAGGCCCAGCCAGAGCAGCGGCAACAGGCCGCCGGTCGAGGCCAGCGCCACGCCGGCTTCGCGGATGTGCCTGGCCACGTTGCCTGGCCTGGCGACCGCGATCGACACAGCCGAGCTGGACGCCGAGACGGTGGCGACCGTCGTCTTGTTGGCTTGGAGCTGGGCCGTCGCGGTGCTGCTGACGCCGGGCGCCGACAGCAGGCGCGCGATAATCGTCGCTTCCAACTTTTTCGAAGCAACGTAGGTAGCCGGGGCTCCTTCGCCCGGCTCCAGGGCGACGAAGGCGCCGCCATCGATGCTGACCTCCACACCCGTGTCGCTGCCGTTGACGACATTCAGGAAGGCATACTTGGTGTCGGGGCCGCCGCCTCCGTTGCCGTGGCCGCCGCCAATGATCGCAAAGGCCGGCGTGGCGGCCAGGGCGAGGATAACTGTCGAAAGGATGTAAGTACGCACGGTGGTTCTCCGAGAAACAGGTTCTGACCGTCGCTCCCCTTCCCATACGCATGGGAATTCAAGGCGCGACGGCTTCGCCGCCGGCGCGGGTGCACAGTGCACCCAGCAGCGGCAGCGCGATGGAATCGGTAAGCAATCGGACGCTGCCATCCGCCAGGAGCGCGTTGGCTCCGCACGGATGACGGCTGAAGATCTCTTTCGAGACGTTGGCGTTGATCGGCCCGTCGTGGGCGAAGCAGTTGTGGCCGCTGGCCCACAGGCCGCCCTGGGCCGCCGGCCGGTCGGCGTCCTCCAGGACCAGGAACGTCTGCGACGTGCCGTCGGTGATTTCACCCAGCCGCACCGCGGCGGAGCGATATTGGCCCGGCATTGCCAGGTGGACCGGCGGAAACGCGCCCGCTTCCCAGGCGCAGCCGGAAGAAAAGCCCGGCTTGAGCCCGGTGAGAGCGCTGCCGTAGTTGCCGCCGTAGTCGATCTTGCCGTCCCACTTGCCGACGGCCGACGGGCAGCGATAGACGGCGACATTGGCCGCCGTAACTTGCTGATTGGACGGGTCCTTCCACGACTTGCTGAAGTCGTAGCGCTGGTAGAGCGCCGCCTGCTCCAGCTGCGGGAGGATCGCCGTGGACCAGGCGTGTTGCCGGCTGCGCTCGGCGTCGCGCCCGGCCGGAAGGCGGCCGTGGAGCGACTCGAAGCCGAGCAGGGCGAGGCCGATCTGGTGGAGGTTGTTCTGGCACCGCATCCGGCGGGCGGCCTCGCGGGCCATTTGCACGGCGGGAAGCAGGAGGCCGGCCAGAATCGCCACGATGGCGATCACGACCAGGATCTCGACGAGCGTGAATCCGCGCTTAAGCGAGCGAGTGGCCATGGCAACCTCCGGAAAGAGCAATGGAGAAGCTGACTCGGCGGTTACGGTTGGTGCGGGAAGGTCAGTGTGCCGACCGTGTCGTAGGCGAAGGCACTGCCAGGCGCCAGGCCGTCGAGCACAGCCACGACCTCGGCCTCGCCGGTGACGCCGGCCAGGCGGCCCGTGCCCTCACCCCAGCGGGCAGTCACGCGGAACTTGATCTTGCCTGACTCCAGCACTTCATAGACGCCTTCGAATTCGCTCTTGATCGTCGCGCCGTCGCGGGTCGTGCTCGTGTCACCGCCGCTGACCAGACCGTCGGTGGGCGACAGCGGGAACGCAGCGCTGCTGCCTTCGACCGCGTACAGGCCCAAAACCGTGGCCCGGCCCTTGCCGGCGAACGTCAGCACGCCGGTCAGCGGGTTGAAGGACTGCACCGTGCCTTCGCAGTGCTCAAAAAGTGGCACCGTCTGCGCTTGTGCCGAGGCAGTCCAGCCTGCCAGCACGAAGGCCGCCGAAACCACACAATTCAAGGTACGTCTCATGATGCAGTCCCTTCTTGGCCCGCGTTAGAATGAAGCGAGACAGGCCGGGCGCGCGAGACCAGCGCCCGATCTGGCTGGGCCGGCAAGTAGCTGTGCTTCGCGGCGAGTACTTGCCGGCCCGTTCTGTTGATCCGCTAACAATGCGAAATCCGGCCAGGAATCACCCCAGCAGATCGCCAAAAAGCCATGCGGCGGCGGGAGAACGAAGCGCTTAGCGCAGGCGAAGAGAGGCGGCGGGAGACTACTTGTCTTGGGGCGCTTCTGCCGCTGCCGCCTGCAGCGCGCTCTCGGCCTCGCGCACGAGCATTCGCGCGCGCAGCCAATCGTCCCAGTTGAGCTCAAACGGCCGTGCCGCGGAGCCGTCGGGCATCCACCTGACCATCAGATTCTGGGCGGCGGCCAACTCCGCGGCGGCTTTCTCGCCCTCGCCTAAGCGGTGCTGCGTCAAGGCGATGACCGCGTGCCCGGCCGTGTAGTAGGGGGCGTAAGTCGCCTCCGCCGGACCTGCCGCCTGCGGACGCCCGGTAAACTTTTCCAGCCAGGGCAGACTTTCCGCGTATCGGCCCGCCCGGTATTCCGAAAGGCCTTTCGTGAACTGGATGTACCAGTAGTAACGGTTCTTTTCTGTGCCGGTTACTGCGCGGTCGGCCAGGGCTAGCGCCCGCTTCAGCTCTCCCGCGCCGTCAGCCGTCAGCAGGCAGGTCTTGGCGGTCCGCTCCCAGATCTCCGGCTGAGCCGCCCCTTCGAATCGCGTGAGCATGTCGCGGCTGGCCTGGCGATAACCCTCGACATCGCCCATTTCCAATCGCAACGCCGCCAGGCCATACCAGGCGAGGTGATTCTTCGGATCCAGCTCAGTGACCTTGAGCAGAGCTGCGGCCGAGTCGTTCCACATGGCCAGGCGGCCACCAAAATTTCCCACCGCATAATAGTGAGCAGCCACCTGCGGCTGAAGCCGCGCGGCCTCGCGGTACTCGCCGAGCGCTTCGGCCAGCTTGCCTTGCTGGATCAACGCTTGGGCTAAGTTCGTGTGGTAGGGGGCTTGTGTCGGCGCGAGGCGGACAGCGTGCCGCAGCTCGGCCTCGGCGTCGGCGAACTTGCCCAGCGCAATCAGGAGATTTCCAAGTCGCTGGCGGGCCTGGTGGTCGTCGGGCTTCTCGCTGACGGCGGCCCGCAGGGCAGGCTCGTCGGCGAGCAGCTTCACCTTGGTGCGGGCTGCGGCGAGGTCGTTCTTGATCGTTTGATCCAGAGGGCGCAGGTTTGCCGCCTCCGCCAATTGCACTTCGGCCTCCTGAAACCGCCCCTGCTTGAGCAATAATTTGCCAACCTGATGATGCGGGTAGGCTTCCGCAGGCTGCCTGCGAATCGCCTCCTGGAAGGCGGCCAGGGCCTCATCAGTTCGCCCTTGGGCCTGAAAGCAATTGCCCAGACCCCAGTGGACCCCGGTTGACTCGGGGTTCAGCGACAAGGCCTGGCGCAACTCGCCCTCGGCCTCGGTGAACTGGCCCCGACTGATCAGTACGCCCGCCAACCGCTCGTGACCATTGCCATCGCCTGGGGCGATCCGCAACAGATCGCGAAAGGCTGCTTCAGCAGCCTCGAGCTGTCCTTGGCCATGCAGAAAACCGCCCAGCTCGAAATACGGTCCGACGAACATGGGACGCAGACGGATCGCCGACCGAAACGCGGCCTCGGCGTCTTCCCGCTTCTTAAGCTGCACTAGCAACCGCGCCAGTCGCAACAAGGACTCCTGATCTTCCGGCCGCCGCTCAACCAGCTCACGCAGCACCTTTACCGCCTCGTCGGGTTGTCCCAGGTCCTTGAGCACGTCCGCTAGCGTGTTGGAATACTGCGGTTCATGCGGGTTCAGGCGTACGGCCTCGCGGAATTCCGCGGCTGCGTCCTGAAGCTGGCCGCGCTGCCGCAGGAGGCTCGCCAACCGGAAATGGAGCGTCGGATCGTCGGGATTGAGTCGCAGAACTTGGCGCAGCTCGGCTTCCGCACCTGGGCGCTGTCCCTGGCTGTCCAGGAACTTTGCCAAGTGGTCGCGCGCCGCGACCGATTCGGGCATCACGGCGACGGCGTCGCGCAGGACTTGCTCGGCATCCGCCGGCCGGGTCTGGCTCAGCAGATAATCGGACAACTCTCTGTAACGCAGGAATTCCTGAGGTTGTTGGGCGACGCCGTCACGATAGACCGGCTCCAACTCCGCCAACTTGCCCTGTTTCCGCAGGACGTCGATCAGGCTCTGCCGGCTCATCAAGTAATGTGGCGCTCGCCGCAGGTTCTCTCGCAGTTCCGTCTCCGCGTCCAAGAGCCGCTGCTGAGCGATGAGGAAGGACGCATAACTGTGTCGGCAGTACAGATTCTTGGCGTCCAGCCGAAGGCTGTCGCGATAGGCGGCCTCAGCTTCAGTCGCAGGCCCGGATTTCGCCAAGGCGTCAGCCAGGTGCATCCAATACTGGCTGCTGGCCGGGGTCAAACGAACACCTTCGCGATACTCGGCAAGCGCCTCCGTGGCCCGGCCGACCTGCGTCAGCGCGAGGGCGTATTCGACATGCAGCGTGCCCGATTCAGGCCGCGCGGCGATTGCCGCTTCAAGCTCCGGTAGCGCATCCGCCGACTTACCCGACGCCAAGAGGACTTTGGCGAACTGCAACCGCAAGCCCACGTCCGATGGAATTCGCGCGACGCCGGCCCGCAGGATGCGCTCGGCGTCCGACGGCCGCCCCTGGTTCGACAGGAAGTAGCCGTACTCCTGGTGGATTGCGGGTTCATCCGGCCGCGCGCGGACCAACTCCTGGTAGGCCGCATCCAGTTCCTCGATCTTTCCCAGCCGAGTCAGCAGGCTGGACATTTTCGCGCGGGCGTAGCCATTGGCTGGCTGGAGGCGAGCTATCTCGCGGTATTCCGCTGCTGCCGCGGCGTCCTTCCCCTGCGAGGCCAACGCTTCGGCGAGCTGCATTCGCAGGTTCGCGTTCCGCGGATCGCGCTCGACTGCCGACCGAAACATCGCCTCGGCTTCGACCGGTGTGCGCCTGGCCCCGACGAGGGACTGCAACCCGGATCGGCTTTGGTCCAACCGCGGGTCCAAAAGAATCGCTGTGCTAAACTCTGCGGCGGCCTCGTCCAGCTTGCCTTGCAGCCGCAGGGCGGTGGCCAGAGCCTGGTGGTGCCGGCCCACGCGGCCATCGAGGCGGACGGCCTCGCGATAGGCAGCCTCTGCGTCCGCATACATGTCGCGCTTCAGCAGCACGTCGCCGCAGGTCAGTTGAGCAAACAAATCGTCGCGATCGATGGCGACGGCCAGGCGGCAAGTGAACTCGGCTTCGATCAGACGATCTTGCGACTGGTAAACGTTTCCCAGATTTGCCAAGGCCTTGGCATAGTTCTTTCGCAGCGCGAGCGCTTCCAGAAACTCCGCTTCGGCCTCTTCTAGAAGTCCCTCGTCGAAAAGCACCGTGCCCAGGTTCAGATGGGCTTCGGCATAGTCCGGCTTCAGCTGCAGGGCCGTCCGATATTCCCGCTCTGCCTCCGCCCGCCGATTCAGTCGCCGCAGC
>DASRJB010000219.1:0-4113 GCA_035649715.1 Pirellulaceae bacterium | reverse complement strand
CAGCGACAACGGCCCGGCGATCACGCCCGCGCATCCCTACGGCTCGGCCGGGCCGCTGCGGAACAAGAAGGGGTCGGTCTATGAGGGCGGCATCCGCGTGCCGGGGATCATCCGCTGGCCGGGCAAAACCACTGCCGGCAGCACCAGCGACGAGCCGGTCTGCGGCGTGGACTTTTTGCCCACCGTTTGCACCATCACCGGCATTGCGCCGCCGCAGGACCGCAAGCTCGACGGCGCGAGCCTGCTGCCAATCCTGGCCGGGCGCAAACTCGAGCGGACCACGCCCCTCTACTGGCACTTCAATCACGCCTTCGGCGGCCCGCTGGTCGCCCTGCGATCGGGCGACTGGAAGATCCTGGCGACGCTCGACAAGGAGCCGTTACGCGGCACCGCGATCACCGAGCAATCCGAGGCCGATTTCCACGCGGCAGAGCTGAAGGAGTTTCAGCTCTACAACCTGAAGGACGACATCGGCGAGACGAACGACCTGGCCGCCGCGCAGCCGGTGAAGCTCAAAGAGATGCAGTCCTTGCTGTCTGCGAAATACCGCGAAGTCCGCGACGAATCGCCCACCTGGCCCGCCTGGGAGCCGCCGCCGGCCCCCGCCAAGGCGAAGAAAAAGCAATGACGCGCGGCTAGAGCTAGTCGCTGCGGGCCTGGTTCAGGAAGGTGCGGGTGACTTCCTGCTCGGGAGCGTCGAAGACTTGTGCTGGCGGGCCGGATTCGGCGACGCGGCCGGCGTGCATGACGTGCACTGTGTGGGCGACGCGGCGGGCGAAGCCCAGGGCGTGCGTGACGATGATCATCGTCTGGCCGGTTTTGGCGAGGTCGGCCACGACGCTGACGACCTCGGCGGTCATCCGCGGGTCGAGGGCGCTGGTCGGCTCGTCAAACAGGATCGCCTCGGGCTTCATCGCCAGGGCGCGGGCGATGGCCACCCGCTGCTGCTGGCCGCCCGAGAGCGTCGTGGGGCGGGCATGCAGCTTCTCCGCCAGGCCGACGCGGGTGAGCAGCTCCTTGGCCAGCGTCTCGGCCTCGTCGCGGGACGTGCCGAGCACATGCCGCGGCGCTTCGGTGACGTTTTGCAAGACGCTCAGGTGCGGGAACAAGTTGAACTGCTGAAAGACCATGCCGACGCGGCGGCGAATCTGCCGGATGTGGGCCTCCTGCCGCCCGTTCGCGGTCAGCTCCAAGTCGTCGATGCGGATCCGCCCCTCGTCAAAGGTCTCCAGGGCGTTGATCGTCCGCAGCAGCGTGCTCTTGCCGCCGCCCGAGGGGCCCAGCAGCACGCTGACCTCCCCTTTTTTGA
The DNA here is from genome assembly GCA_035649715.1 of Pirellulaceae bacterium. Taxonomy (GTDB): domain Bacteria; phylum Planctomycetota; class Planctomycetia; order Pirellulales; family Pirellulaceae; genus CAYLLN01. The sequence goes on along the minus strand of DASRJB010000219.1, from coordinate 2,804 downwards.
CCTCGATCGAAACGCCGCACAGGACGCTCGTGCTGCCGTACCGCTTGTGGACGTTGCTGATCTCAATCATGGTGGCGGCCCTCCCCCAGCCGGCGCTCCATCCGGCCGACAAAGATCGACAGCGGGTAGCTCATCACCAGGTAGAGCAGGGCGGTGACGAGGCCCAGCTCGACGACGGCCCCGGTGCTGCGGGCGTGAATGTAGTACTCCTTGCTCAACTCGACGACCGTGATCACCGAGCAGACCGCCGTGTCCTTGAACATGGCGATGAAGTCGTTCATGACCGGCGGAATGACGATTCGAAACGCCTGCGGGATGATGATCCGCCGCAGCGCGAGCCACTTGGGCATGCCCAGCGAAAGGGCCGCCTCCATCTGCCCGCGCGGAATCGCCTGCAGGCCGGCCCGATAGATTTCTGCCTCGTAGGCCGAGTAGTTGACCGCCAGTCCGATGATCGCCGCCCAAAACGCGGGAATCGACAGGCCCCACTCCGGCAGTAGGAAGAAGATCAAGTAGAGCTGAAGCACTAGCGGCGTCCCGCGGACGATCTCGACGTACCAGCCCAGCGGCGGCCGCAGGAACTTGGGGCCGTACAGCCGGCCGACCGCAATCGAAAGGCCCACCAGGATCGCCAGCGGCATCGCCAGCGAGGCCAGGAGCACCGTGATGACTGCCGCTTGAATGAGCAGCGGCACGCGCCGCGTGAAGATGTGATTGCCCGCCCCGGCGGTCAGCGGCGGGACAGCGGCGGCGCCGTCCGCGGGCGGATCAGGCTGGAAATTTCCTTGGGAATCGGTGACCAGGCCGCGTCGCCGCTGAGTCTCGTTCCACAGGCCGTACCGAGCCAGCACCCGCGGAAAGCTGCCGTCGAGATAGCAATCGACGATCGCCCGGTTAAGGGCCGCGACCAGCCGCTGGTCGCTCTTGCGGGCCAAGGCGACATAGAACCCCGGCTCGACCGGCTCCCCCAGCCGCCGCAGCAGCGGGAACCGCGATTCGTAGTACGTGGCGATCGGCAGGTCCTGCATGGTGGCATCGACGCCGTCGATGGCCAGCTCGACGCCCCGCATCGCGTCGGTTGTGCCCTCGTAGGTCACGACCTCCACGTCGCTGCCAAACGTCTTTCGCACGTAGGTCTCGGCCGCCGAACCGCCGAGCACCGCGATTCGCATCTTGCCGTCGAGGCCCGGCATGCTGAGGTCCTTGAGCTGCTTCAGGCGGTCGTCGTTCTTCCGCACGAGCATTTGCAGCTCATAGACGTAATACGGAATCGAGGCGGCGTACCGCTGGCTCCAGGTGGGCGTCCATTCGTAGCCGTTGAGGACGATGTCGATATCGCCCCGCTCCAAAAGGTCGGGCAGCTTTTCCCATTGCCCCTGCGAGAAGCGGGCCTTCACGCCCAGCTTCGCGGCCAGCAGGCTGGCCAGCTCGATCTCAAAACCTTGCACCTGAGTCGGGTCGTCCTCGCGCGGGAAGACGAAGGGCCCGCCGCCTTCGGCGTCGCCGCCAAAAATCAGCTCGCCGCGCTTCTGAATCTCGTCGAGCGTGTCGGCCGCGGCGGTCGCAGTCAGCCCAAGAGCGATCAAGGCCGCGGCCAGCCGAGCGTAGGTGCTACACATTCAGAAGCCTCCGAAGGTCACTGCGGCAGAAAGCAGGAACCACGAAATACACGGAATACACGAAAGGTATCTCCTATCTTCCCTGTCGTCTGTGTATTCCATGGTTCCCTGCCCGTCATAAAGAGTAATATCCACAAATCGACCGCTCAGTCCGACACCAATTTTCCAGGAGACTGGAGATGCGCTGTTTCTTCGCCCTCGCTTTAGCCGGCTGCCTGCTTGCCGCTCATGCGGCCGCGGCCCAGGACTCCCCGGCAAGTCGCGTTTACCAGAACCGGCTGACGCGGATCGAAGAGCCGCGGCCGATTCTGGCCGATCATCCAGAGTTTTTTGAGCCGATCCTGGAACAGGCCCATTTCGAGGCGCCGCCGGTGGTCGTGGACCAGAGGGCCGACCTGCACGTGCGGGCCTGGCGGTTCTCGTACAACGCCCGCGGCATCATCGAGATGCCCAACCATCTGAAGGCCGCCGAGACGGCCGTCATCATGGTGCATCCCTGGGGCATCGACGACGGCCAGGGCTGGAACACGCCCGAGCCGGCGGGCGTCGCCGACTTCTGCACGAAGGAGAAGAACCACCTCGCCGGCCGCCATACCCGCGAGATCGTCCGGCCGTTCATCAATTCGCTTCGCGGCAAAGTCGGCCTGGTCCTCTACAGCCTGCCCGGCGACGAAGACCCGATCCGCCGCAAGCTCTACCGGTCGTTCCAGCATCAGCCGACCGACGGCGAGCGGCGCGAGGGGGCAAACGAGCTGGCGGCCAAACTGCAGTCGTTCCAGTACGAGGGGCAGCCGCTGCCGCCGCGGCTGGAGCTGTCGGCCGACAAGCCGGTGATCGACTACTTCCGGCAGTTTCCGGGCCTGGATGCCGGGCCGAAGTTCAACAATGAAGGCTTCTGGAAGCTGCCGATCCCGGTCACCACCGACGTGGACGTGCACGCCAGCGACGTGACTATCTACGACGCCCAGGGTTATGAGCCGCTGAAGAAGTTTCTGCTAAGCCACGGCATTCGCCACGTGCTGCTCACCGGCTATGCGACCGACATGTGCTTTTGCCGCACGACAGCTGGTTACGAAAACCTGGCTCGCGACTTCAACGTATTCCTCGTGGGCGACGCCTCCCTGGCGACCTTTCCCGCCAACCGCTCACCGCGGTTTGCCGTCAACGCCACCATCTCGCTCGCGG
>DASRJB010000218.1:0-10021 GCA_035649715.1 Pirellulaceae bacterium | reverse complement strand
TGTCGCGCTATTAGCTCGACCGCTGATCGTGGCCTTCGTAGCGCTCTGGCATTGGGACTCGCTGTTCGCACTGCTATTGCTGTTCGATCCCATCCAGTGGGCCATGCTGGCCGTGGCGCTTTTTCTGGCCCGTTCGGCGCTTCGCTCCTTGCGATTGATGCGAACCGGCTCGGCGCCAGCAACGATTTTCGAGCCATTGCTCCGGACCAATGTCGCACGAGCGGCTTGGATCGGGTGCCTATGCTTCACACTCCTCTTCAGCGGATTCTTGGGCTATGAGATCAATCAGGTCTGGCCTGCGATGATCGGCGCAATACGACAATCCATCGACGACGGTCAACTGTTGGCCGGGCCACAACTCCCGGGGTGCGACTCTCCTCAGGTGGTACAGCTGGTCAACAAGCTGGTTCGCGACTTGAATATCGCGCCCTCCATATCGGCGATCGATGGACATCGTCAAATCAGTTTCGATGCGACTGCTCAGCGCCGAGTCGGACTGTGCATAGCTCACACGAAACCATCCGCCATCCCGATTGTCTACACGATCACATGGTTGGACAGAGATAAGCGTCAATTCTCCGTTTCCGTGCAAATCGGCAGTGATTTGCCTCCTCAAACCAAATCATGATCCAGCGCGGCAGCAGGACTGGACGCTGCTAATCTCCACGCGCCCGCCCACCTCGCGGCGAAACTCGACGATTTGTTCGGCCAGCGGCGGCGTGGGACTGCGCAGGTATTCCGGCGGCATCGGTTCGACTTCGAGCGAGATGAACCGCGGGCCGGCCGCGGATAGCGCGGCGGCGGCCTGCCCGCGCCAGACGGCCAGATCGCGGAACCGGTAGGCGCTGGGAAATCCTGCGCTCTTGGCCAGGCCGGCGAAATCGACGGCGGCCGTCGCTGGAGTTTTCTGCCCGCCAGTCACTTCGTACAGGCCGTTGTCGAGCACGACTACGGTCAGGTTCGCCGCGCCGCTGCCACTGACGGTAACCAGCGCGCCCAGGCTCATCAGCAGCGCGCCGTCGCCCGAGACCACCAGCACTTCCCGCTGCGTCTGGGCCAGGGCCAGGCCGAGCGCCAGCGGAATCGCGCCGCCCATCGTCGAGGGGTTGTAGTGCAGGTCGAGCGGCCGCCGGCTGAGCTTGGGCCACAGGCGCGCGGCGCCCTGGTTCGTGACGACGATCTGCCCACTCGCGCGGTGGTCGATGAGCACCTGCACCGCGTCGGCGACGGGCATTCCCGAATGGGGCTTGCGCTGCATCACGGCGGTCCTTCGGCCAGGAGCGCCGCGCCAGGCTTTTGCTCCTGGCGGCAGCGCCGGACATGCTCTACGAATTTCGTCCGGTCGGCAGCTGCGCGGAGCCAGACGCAATCGAGGCCCCAGGCCCGCAGGATCGGCTCGGCGAACGTCCTGGCCGAATCCCGCGAGTCGGCGACCAGCTCGCTGCGGACGCCGATCAGCGCGTACAGCGGCAGCCGCATGTCGAGCAGCACGTTCCGCAGCGCGTCGCCCGATTCGAAGAGGCCGGTGGTCTGCAGGACGACCAGCGGTTGCTGGCCGCCGAGGTGCAAGCCGGCCGCCAGCGGCCAGGCCTCGCCTTCCCGGCAGACGCGCACCAGCCGCAGGGCAGGCGCTGCCGCGAGCGCGGTTTCCCAGGGGCCGGTCGCCGAATCGGGAATCCAGACGACGTGCGTGAAATCGAGCTCGGCGAGCGTGGCGGCGATTTCCGGGCCGCTGAACATGAGGCCGATTGTATCAGGCGGCCGCTAGTTGACGAACTCGCCGCTGGCCCGGTCGATCAAGCGGTCGCGGCTGCCGGTGAGGAACCAGTCCAGGCCGGCCTGGCCGAAGAGCGAGTGCGCTGCGCCGTCGTCGCGCCTCGCGGATCACCAGGCCCGCCCGCCGTCGGCATATTTCCCCGTCGTGGCCGAATACTGAAAATTCAGCCGGTCGAACTGGGCCTGGAACTCCTTGTTCCTGAACGCGAGCTTCTGCTCCCGGCCGTTGAATTTGGCAAAGCAAAGTGCATCGACGAACACCGCCTTCAGCACGTAGCCCACGGCCAGGGCCACGAAGAGGCCGGCCCCGAAAGGCACGAAACCCAAGTCCGGCTCAGCCGGCCGGTGAGCACTAATCAGGCCGAACATCGCGATGCCCGCGACCACGCCGGCCAGCCCGCCCGCGAGCCAGCAATAACGGCTCCGCCAGCGCACGCTGCCGAGGCATTCCTTGCACAGGGGCACGTCGGTCAGATAGGTGTTGTAGTTGCGCGGCTTCTGGTCGTAGGGGCCCCACGGCATTCCTTCTGGGTACTCGACCTCATAGTACTTGAGCTGCCAGGTCTCGGTTGGATCCGGCGCCGCGCACTTGGCGCAGAGATTCGGAAACGTGTAGGCCTCGTCGTGAAACGTGTTCCAGGTGTTCATGCCAGCGCTCCCAGATCTTCCTATGGAGCGCAAGTCTAGGTCGCTCGCTGAATTCGCTGCGAATTCCGCTCGGCGCCCGCACAACCCTCATTTCCGGCACGCCAGGCTGTCCAACTCGGCCCGCGTCAGCCGGCCGTCGTGCAGGGCCGAGGCCACCAGCGCCGCGTCGCAGCCGGCGTCTTCCAAGGCCAGCAAGTCCTTGCCGCCCCGCACGCCGCCGCCGGCGGTCAGTTCGACGGCGGAGCCAAAAGTGTGGCGAATGCGGCGGCACAATTCGAGCGTCCGCGTGCCGCCGTTCATGCCCACGTCGGCCAGGTCCAGCACGATCAGCCGCGACAGGCCGTGCGCCATCGCCAGGAAGCCGATTTCCACGGCATCGGCGCCGGCCCAGCGGCCAATTTGCGTGCGGAGATTTCCTTCCTCAAGGTCGATGCAGAACATTGTCCGCTGGCGGCCGAGCACAGCGACGATCTGGGCAAGCTCCAAATGCGACACAAGCGACTCCAGGCCGATGACGAATTGAACGTCCATCGCCAGCGGTTCCACCGCCGCGAGCAGATGCTGCGCAGCTGCCGCCGTGCCGACGCCGGCGTCGAGCCACAGAGCCAGCCCGCAGGCTGCAATCCGTTCGTAGCAGGCGGTGAAATAGGGCGGCGCGTCCCCCCGAAACTGAATCGCGTCGAGATCGGCCACGTAGGCCGTATCGAAGCCAAAATGCTCGGCAAAGGCCCGGGCGGCCGCCGTCGGCTGCGAATCGGCCACAAGCTTGCTGCGGATCGGCCGATACTCCTGGCGCCGGCCCGCCACGCCGCGGACGACGACGCCATTCATCAGGTCGATGACCGGAATCACGCGCATGGCCGCATCATAGCTGAAACTGTGTATTCCTCACGCTCCGCGTGAGGTCGTCCGCTCGCGGAGCGAGCGGACGACACTCCGGCCAATTGACGAAATCGCGACCCGCTTTGACAATCGGGCTATGAACATTTTGCAGCAGCAAGACCCGGACGTATTTGCCGCGATCGCCGCCGAAGAGCAGCGCCAGCAGGACGGGCTGGAGATGATCGCCAGCGAAAACTACACCAGCCCCGCGGTAATGCAGGCCGTCGGCAGCGTGCTCACGAACAAGTATGCCGAGGGCTATCCCGGCCGGCGATACTACGGCGGCTGCGAGCACGTCGACGTGATCGAAAACCTCGCTCGCGACCGGGTGAAGCGATTGTTCGGGGCCGAGCACGCCAACGTGCAGCCGCACAGCGGCTCGCAGGCGAACCAGGCGGTCTATTTCTCGGTGCTGGAGCCGGGCGACACGGTGCTGGGGCTGGACCTGGCCCACGGAGGGCACCTGACGCACGGGATGAAGCTGAACCTGTCGGGCAAGCTCTACAAGTTCCACAGCTACGGCGTGACCAAGGACGCGCACCGGATCGACTTCGATCAGGTCGCCCGGCAGGCCCGCGAGCACAAGCCCAAGCTGATCGTCGCCGGCGCGAGCGCCTATCCCCGCGAGATCCCGCACGAGAAATTCGCCGAGATCGCCCGCGAAGTCGGCGCGAAGCTGATGGTCGATATGGCCCACTACGCGGGCCTTGTCGCCGCGGGCCTGCACAACAATCCAGTGCCGGTCGCCGATTTCGTCACGACGACGACGCATAAGACGCTCCGCGGGCCGCGAGCCGGCACCGTGCTCTGCAAGGCCGAGTTTGCCCAGGCGATCGACAAGACGATCTTCCCCGGCTTGCAGGGCGGGCCGCTGATGCACGTCATCGCCGGCAAGGCCGTCTGCTTCGGCGAAGCTCTGCGGCCGGAGTTCCAGGACTACGGCCGCGCGATCATCGCCAACGCCCAGGCGCTCGCGGAAGTCCTCTTGAGCGGCGGCCTTCGGCTCGTCAGCGGCGGCACCGACAACCACCTGATGCTGGTCGATGTCACGCCGCTCTCGATCGGCGGCAAGCAGGCGACGCAGGCGCTCGAGCACTGCGGCATCACCGTCAACATGAACATGATCCCGTTCGACACCCGCAAGCCCCTCGATCCCAGCGGCATCCGCATCGGCACGCCCGCGCTTACCACTCGCGGCATGGGCCCGAGCGAAATGCAGCAGATCGGCCGCTGGATGCTGCAAGCGCTCCAAGCTCCGACCGACCCCGCCCTGCACCACCGCATTCGCGGCGAAGTCAGCAGCCTCTCTGCCCAGTTTCCGGTTCCAGCAGCGGCGCTAGCTGGGACGACGTAGTTCGCGGGGCGGCCCAGAAATAACGCTACTGCGGCTCGACCGCATTCAGCGCGCTCAGCAGCTCGTCGATCTTCACCGGCTTCACGAAATGCCGGTCGAAGCCGGCATCCTGTGAGCGGCGGCGGTCGGCGGCCTGGCCGTAGCCGGAAATGGCGATCAGTTGGATTCGCGGATCGCCTTGCTTGAGGTGCACCGCGAGATCGAAGCCGTTGATTTCTGGCAAGCCGAGATCGAGCAGCGCGACGGCGGGGCGGAACTCGGCCGCGACTTCGAGCGCCTGCCGGCCGTCGAATGCCAGCGCGGTTTCGTGGCCGAGGGTTTTGAGCAGCAGCGACAGCGTGCGGCCCGCGTCGCGGTTGTCGTCCACAATCAGGATGCGGTGCGACCGCGCAGGTTCCGCTCCCGTAGGAGATTCGCGCGCGGCCGCCGCCGGCGGCGGCTCGATGGCCGGCAGGCGGACCGTGAACTCGCTGCCCCGTTGGGGGCCGTCGCTGGTCACCGAAACGCTGCCACCATGCCGCTCGACCAGGCGGCGGACCAGCGTCAGGCCGATGCCCAATCCCCCCTGGGCCCGCTCGATTCCCTGCTCGGCCTGAGTGAAGAGGTCGAACACTTGCGTTTGCATCTGCGGCGAAAGGCCGATTCCATTGTCCTTGACCGCAATGGCGACCTGGTTCCCCTCGCGGCTGGCGCGAATCGAAATCTGCCCGCCGTCGGGCGTGTACTTCACGGCGTTGACCAGCAGATTCGAGACGATCTGCTGCAGACGCGCCGGATCGGCCAGGACCCACAGCGGCTCCTGTGGCAGCGCGATCGTGAGCTTGTGCCGGGCCCGCTCGACGAGCGGCCGCGTCGTTTCCACCGATCGCCTGACCACGTCGGCCACCAGCAGCGGTTCCCGCTTGAGCTGAATCCGGTCGCGCGTGATGCGGGCCACGTCGAGCAGGTCATCGACCAGGCGGCCCAGCTGGTCGGTCTGCCGCGCGAGGGTCATGCGCACCCACAGCCGGTCGCTGTCGCCGAGATTCGGCATCTCGGAGAGCTGGATGGCGCTGGTGATCGCCGACAGCGGGTTGCGCAGCTCGTGGCCGAGCATCGCCAGGAAGACGTCCTTGCGGCGGTCGGCCTCCCGGAGGGCGCTCTCGGCCTCGCGCAGCTGCGTGGCGTCGAAGAAGTAGCACACCACGCCGTACTGCCCGTCGGGGAGCGTAGCGCGGTGGATCTGCCACTCGTAGGACTCGACGGCCTCCACATCGCGGCGGCGCTCAGTCAGGCTGGGGGCCACGTACGGCTCGCCAGTTTGGAGCGTGTGGCGGAAGATCTCGATGACGCGGCTGGCCAAGGGCTCGGGCCAGATGATGCGCAGGGCTTCGCTGAAATCGCGGCCGATCAGGGGCCGCACGTTGCGGAACGCCGGCTGCGCTCCCGCGCTGACCTGCTGGATGCGAAAACTCGCGTCCAGCACGTAGATCCCGAACGGCGCTTGCTCGACAAGCTTGGCGAACGTCTCGGCGTTGCGGCGCAACTGCTCCTCGGTTTGCTTGCGCTCGGTAATGTCGTAAAAGCAGTTGATCGCTCCGACAATTTCGCCTTCGGCATTCTTCAGCGGACGAATATTGACGACGACGACGACCCGCGAGCCGTCCGGACGCTCAATGTGTACTTCCCCGTCACGCACCTCCGAGAGTTTGCCGGTCACCACGTCGGCCATCGGACACAGCTCGTGGGGCATGTGGCTGCCGTCCGGACGGAACATCTTGAACGACCCGCAAAACCGCTCGTCCGTATCCCCCACCGCCGGCTCGCGGCCCCATAGCATTGCGGCCTGGCGGTTGAATTTCTGAATCACCCCCGCGGTGTCGATGGTGTAGATGGCCACCGGCCCCAGGTCGAACAGCGTGCGATATCGTTCTTCGCTCGCGTGCACCGCTTGCCCCGCCTGCTTGCGCTCAGTAATGTCGCGGGCCACCTTCGATGCGCCGATGATCTGCCCGGCGGCGTCTCGAACCGGCGAGACGGTCAGCGAGATGTCGAGCAGCGAGCCGTCCTTGTGGCGGCGGACCGTCTCGTAGTGATCGACCCGTTCGCCGCGGCGAATCCGCTCCAGGATGCCGGCCTCTTCGTCGGTCCGCTCGGGAGGCATGAGCATTGTGACTGGCCGACCGATCGCTTCGGCCGCGGTGTAGCCAAAGATCCGCTCGGCCCCGCGGTTCCAGCTGGTGATGGTGCCGGTGAGATCTTTGCTGATGATGGCGTCGTCGGACGATTCGACGATGGCCGCCAGCCGGGCGTTGGCCTCCTCCGCGCGCTTCTGGTCGGTGATATCCAGCAGCATGTTAATGCCGCCGACGACGCGGCCGTTCTCCAAGAGCGGCATCGGATAGGCCGCGATCCAGACCCGCGTGCCGTCGGGCCGCTCGGCGATGATCTCGGACCTGCCCACCGCGCGCCCGGTTCGCAGCGCGACGGCCATCGGACACTGTTCGTGCGGCAGCGGCGTGCCGTCGGGCTGATAGAGCTTCCAGGTTACGCACCAGCAGTCGCTTCCCACTTCCGGCGTCCGACCCGAGAGCAGCACGGCTGCGGGGTTGAAGTGATTGACGCGACCTTCGGCGTCCGTCGTGTAGATGGCCGCGGGCAACGCATCGATCATTTCGCGAAAGCGGCGATCGCCGTTTGCGGCGGACTCAGCAAGAGTCATTCGCGATGGCCGATCGGCCCGGGGCCGCTCCGTCTGCGCCGACTGGCTCATGAACGCCCTCCACGCTCCGGCGCTCTGGCGCGCCGCGTTCTACACAAGCATGCTCTACACAGAATATAGAGCAGCCCGCCTCGTGCGGCGACCAGATGGCACGAATTGGCTGCCGAGCACAATCGCGATGCCCAAGCCCAGCGGTTTCGCTACAATGCGCCGGACAAGGGCGAGGGACGCTTGCTGCCCGTGCTACTCGTTCAATTGCCGCTCAATGCCCGAGAAAAACCGCATCCTGATCGCCGACGACAACCAGCCTAACCGCGAATTGCTCGAAGCGTATCTGGTCGGCGTCGAGTGCGACGTCGAGCATGCGGTGGACGGGCAGGACACCTTGGCGAAGGTCAAGTCGTTCAAGCCCGACGTGATCCTGCTCGACGTGATGATGCCCAAGCTCTCGGGGTTTGAAGTCTGCCAGAAGCTCAAAGCCGATCCGGCCAGCCGCAAAATCCTGATCCTGATGGTCACCGCCCTCAACGAGACCGGCGACATCGAGCGGGCCGTGCGGGCCGGCACCGACGATTTCGTCAGCAAGCCGGTCGATAAATTCGGCCTGCTGAAGCGCGTCGAGACCATGCTCAAGCTCAAGGACCTGACCGACGAGAACGAGCGGCTGCGGCGGTACATCGACGAAATGGAAGGCCGCGGCCCGGGCTCCGGGACTTAGCCGAAACGTCGCCGGCGCGTTGTCATTTATTGGCAACTAGTGTACAATCGATGTTACGCCCTTGGCACGTTATGCGCATAACTGCCAGGCTCGCGCATAGCCGACAACCACAACGAAACTGCTTGTGGAGAATACAGTAAGCGCGTCGCACGTGGATGAAGGACATGGCGGGCGCGCATAATGCGCATAATCGCCGTTCCAGAAAAACGGTCGTAACTATTGGATACCTAAAGACTTATGTCAGACACTGGCGCTCCCGAGAATTCTCATCGCACGATGCGCGCATATGCGCGGATTGAGCTTCGCCTCTGCCAGCCAATAAAATGAGAGGCTCAGGCGTCGAAAAATCGGATGCGTCAACAGCCTGGCGGGGGCGAGCGGCGATGCAAGTGCTTACGCGGTTTCTGGTTACGGCAGCACTCCTGGCGGCAGCCGCGTGCATCTGGGCCCAGGAGCCGAAGCTGCCGCCGGCTGCCGATCGCCCCGTCGATTTCGTCCGCGACATTCAGCCACTCTTGGCCGATCGTTGCAATCACTGTCACGGCGAGGATGAACAGGAAGGCCAGCTACGCCTGGATGCCAAGGTGATCGTGATGCGGGGCGGCAAATCGGGGCCATTGCTGGTTAAGGGCAAGAGCGCCGAGAGCCTGCTCGTAAAGCGGATCGCCGGCCTGGGGACCGAAAAGCGGATGCCGCTGGAGGATGAGCCGCTAACGGGCGAGCAGATCGGCCTGATCCGAGCCTGGATCGATCAAGGCGCCAAATGGCCCGATGGCGTAGGGTCGAAGGCGACCGTGGTGAAGAAGCACTGGGCCTATGTCGCACCGAACTCGCCGCCGCTGCCGGCATTACGGGACACGGGATGGTCGCAAAACGCCATTGACGCCTTCGTGCTGGCCCGCTTGGAGAAAGCAGGCCTCGCGCCGTCCCCCGCGGCCGACCGCGCCCGGCTGATTCGCCGCGCGAGCCTGGACCTGATCGGATTGCCGCCGAGCGTGGCCGACGTCGATGAGTTCCTGGCCGACCAATCGCCCGACGCCTACGAGCGGCTGGTCGATCGATTGCTGGCCTCACCGCGGTACGGTGAACGCTGGGCGACGCCCTGGCTCGACGCCGCCCGCTACGCCGACAGTAACGGTTACCAGCGCGACGGCCACCGCACGATCTGGCCCTATCGCGACTGGGTGATCCTGGCGCTCAACGCCGACCTGCCCTTCGATCAGTTCACCCTCGAGCAGATCGCCGGCGACCTGCTCCCCGCGGCGACCCCCAAGCAACAACTCGATCAGCAGATTGCGACCGGCTTTCACCGCTGCACGACGGTCAATGTCGAAGCGGGCACCGACGAAGAGGAGAACCGTACCAACCAGGTGATCGACCGCGTGAACGTGACGGGCACCGTGTGGCTCGGCACGACGCTGGAGTGCTGCCAGTGTCACAACCACAAGTACGATCCCTTCACGCAGCGCGACTACTACCAGTTCTTCGCCTTCTTCAACAGCACGCCCAAGGAGACGTATCAGCGGACGAAAGGCTCGGCGGCTCTCGACTTCGGCGGCCCCGAGGCGAGCCTGCCCGTCGAACCGGCCGTCGCCAAAGAGCGGCAAGAGCTCGCCTCCCGCCGGCAGGTCCTGGCCAAGGAACTCGAGCAGTGCCTGGAAACGGAGGCGAGCGGCCTGGCCGACTGGGAACAGAAAATGCAGGCCGACAAGGCCGAACTGGCCAAGCTGCCGGCCAACATCCGCCGCGTGATCAACGTGGCAGCCGACAAGCGGAACGCCAACCAGAAAAAGGCGCTCCGTAATTACTTCGTCGGCCTGCAGCCGCAGATCAAGAAGATGCAGGCCGAGATGGACGAGTTGCAGAAGCAGCTTGACGCGCTCGCGCCCACGGCGACGCTGGTCATGAGCGACCTGGAGCAGCCGCGAATGACGGCGATTCT